>CAYZJL010000045.1:0-13307 GCA_964478615.1 uncultured Zetaproteobacteria bacterium | reverse complement strand
GCCAATTTTTTGGCGATGAACCGCACCACTCTGGTTGAAAAGATTAAAAAGAAAGGCCTTCAACCAAGCTAATCAGCCCCGCAGCTATCACATACAAATACTGAAAACGCTTATCGTGATAAGCTAATCAGGGCATAAGAGCATACAACAACATGTAATTCACAGCTCACGCGCCTGCCTTGCCTGCAATGAATTCAGGTAACAGTGTAAGCCCCCCGCGCATCCGGCATGAATCTTGCAATTAAGGGTCATGTTGCGTATTTTTTTCATCTCCATATTACTGCTATCAAGTTTCCCTTATACAGCAATAAGTCAGGGAGACAGCGCCACCCATGCGGCTCGCGCCTATTTAAATAGCGGAAACCCTGAACAAGCCATTAAAACAGCTCAGCGTATCTTGAAAAACATCAACCAATCACCATCGGATCGTCTGAACTTACTTAACCTTATTGCTCAAGCTGAAATCATGCGCACCCACTCCAAACATTTTGACAAGATCAACAATGCAACACAAGCTATTAACGTTGTACTTCAAGAGTTCCCCGCCAGCGCCGAAGCCACTGAGCTGCGCTGGCAACTGGCATGGATTTATTGGAAAAAAGGCAACCACAAACAGGCCATCGCCGCCGCTCGAGAAATCATCACACAAGATCAACAGCCTGACAGTCTTCGTCGCGCCTGGTTATTAATGGCTCGCATTCACATCAAATTAGGAAACTTCTCTTATGGCCGCAGCGATCTGTTGCAATACGGATTACAGGTCAGCCATAAAAGTCGTGAGCAGGCGATCGGAATGGCCTGGATGGCCATTATTGATGTCGGTGAAAAGCGCCTTGAAATGGCCTTCAAAAACTTCAATGCAATCTTCAAAAAATGGCCGGATTTGATCACCTTAGAGCCCGAACTGTTTTCCGCCTATATTCAATTGATGTATCAACACGATAATGAGGCTGCTACCCTGCAAATGACTGAAACATTTATTAGTCAATACATTAACACCGCGCACGCAGCCCCCATTCGGCTCATACATGCCGATATTTTAGCCAGAAACAATGCCAGCATTAAAAAAGCTATTCAGGAATACAGCATCTTATCCGCCACTCAGGCAGAGACAATGGTTGGCCGGCAAGCATTCATGCGCAAACTCATGCTTGAGTTTAAAGGCGAAACAGAGCGCGACAAACTCATCCCGGTCATGGTTTCGCTAAAAAAAATAGCTACTGACAATCAACTCTCCATCATTGAAGATGAAGCAGTACTGGATTTGGCACGATTATGGGTGCGCTTACAGAAAGTCGGCATGAACAGCTCAACTAAAAACAAACCAACACAATTCAGATCCCCTGCCTTGCAAGCCTATGCACGCGCTGCCACATCACGCGATAGTCACATTGCCAATGCGGCCTCCAGAGAGGGCATGGTATGGATGCAAAAAAGTATTCAACAATCGCTGACTGAGAAACAATGGCTCAAGGCAGTCACGGTTTGGCGTCAGTTTCCACAGCTGCGGCCAGAGAGCAAGCGCTCTCAGGAGCTACGCCTTGGCATAGCGCACGCCATGCGCATGCTGATGCTCTTTGATGCAGCAGAAGAGGTTCTAAACGCTTTATACAAGGCAAATCAATATAGCATCCGGGGTGAACGCACCATGCTTGAGTTGGCCAAGTTATGGATGGATCGCCAGGATAAGAGTGGTGTAAAAAACATCATGCACTGGCTTAATCGCCATGAATTCAGCATGTACCGACCAGAGATGTTACTCATCGTCGCACGCATGCAGCTTGCCCAGAAGCATGCTGAACAGGCACGCCAGACACTTTCATCCGTGCGTCCTGTTGATATGACCGATGCATCACGACTATCGTATTGGCAAACAAAAGCAGTTATATCGGAATCCCTGTCGCAATGGCATAGCGCTGCTCGCGCATGGGAGAAGTACCGTCAAAACAACGGCTCAGATGCAGCCCATGGCTTACGCAAACAAGCTAATAATTTATTTGCAGCACAGGAGTTTGCACAGGCATTCAAACTGCTTCAACAGACTGCAGAAGAAAACCATGATGCCGAATGGGAATATCATATGGGCATATGCCAAATGCGTACCGGTGAAATACAACAAGGAACTGAGCGCTTGCAAAAGCTTGCTGCAAACAGCGATGGTGGAAGATTTGCATCTCTTGCAAAGTTGGCCCTGGCAGACAAACAGGCTGATATATTATTAGGAGAAACCCCATGACCTTGTCCAATATTACCGTGATCGGATTTCCGACCCATGAAGAGGCAGAGTTGCGTGTGCAATTGGGCAGACTGCTTCCACAGACCCATATTGAAGCACTCCCGATAGAAGACATCCATACTGATATTGATGCCGATGCACTGATTTTCATATGGGACACCCTCACCTCCCCATCCATCGTTCGCCGCCTGTTCGAGAGCAAACCACAAGCTAACATCGTCATCATTACCGCTAGTGGCGAAAGCGAACGTGGTGCCGACCTGATGCATTTGGGAGCTATAGATTACCGATTGATGCCAGTTCCCGATGAGGTGTTGGAAATTTACATTCGCAAAAGTGGCCATCAGATTGCTCTGGCTAAACAGGCTGATGAACAAAAAACCAAAGCAACAAATACACAGGATATATTTGTCACCGAAGACATTGAAACACGCCGCCTACTCGACCGTGTTGCCCTGATTGCACCAAGCAATGCTTCAGTATTGGTTGTTGGTGAATCAGGTACCGGCAAGGAGCGCTTATCACGCTATGTACATGCCTGCTCAAATCGTGAAAAGGCCAGTTTCATTGCGATCAATTGCGCCGCTATTCCTGAAGGCGTGTTGGAAGCAGAACTGTTCGGACATGAAAAAGGTGCTTTTACCGGTGCTACATCTGCTCGTCCGGGTAAATTTGAGCTCGCACATCAGGGCACGCTACTACTTGATGAAATCACTGAAATGCCAGTTCACCTGCAGGCCAAATTATTGCGCGTGTTGCAAGAAGGCGAAGTAGACCGGCTGGGAGGATGCAAACCCGTTAAAATTGATGTACGTGTGATTGCCACCAGCAACAGAGATCTTGCCAAGGCTGTGCAGGAAGGATCGTTCCGCCAGGATCTATATTACCGCCTCAATGTCGTCTGCATTCAACTACCCCCATTGCGCCAGCACAAGAATGACATCAACCCTTTAGCACTTCATTTCCTGCAGCGCTTCTCGGATATGTATGGCAGGCCAGCGCCAAAGCTATCAGCGCAAGCCATAGATCAATTGCAACGTTATGCATGGCCGGGCAATGCACGTGAGTTGGAAAACTGCATGCATCGCGCCTTTTTAATGGCCGTAGACGCAATCATTCACCCCGAACACCTCTGTCTTGATGATGTGATGGCAAGCGACATTACGCATGAGCAGAATAATGCCGTTCATGCCGGTCTCTCTATCCGGGATATGGAACGCACGCTGATCGAGAAGACCCTCGTTCATGTGCAGGGAAATCGCACTGAAGCCGCCCAATTGCTTGGCATTAGCATTCGAACACTGCGTAATAAACTCCATACCTACGATTCTGGCATGGCATTTGCTGGATAGCTTTTAGAAGATGGCACAAATTTGACGATTTCACTGCCTGACTCTTAATAAACCACGATACACCAGCGAAGGAACGCCGGCAGGGAGTGTAAATATGGATATGTTAGGCAGCAGCTTTTATCGCCTTAAATCAGCAATAGTGGCACGCGAACAGCTGCAATCCAGCATCACCAGTAATATCGCCAATGCCGATACACCCAACTTTCGCGCCGACACTCGAAGCTTCGCCGAATTCCTCTCCGTTCAGCAATCACGTAACAGCACATCGAAAGCTGCAAGTAGCAATCGCATGCATATTACAGATATCAGCTCTTCGCGCTTATCGAATAGTACTTTTCAACAGCAACAATCTCGAAAAATGGATGGTAATGGCGTCGATGTGCAAACTGAAATGGCGCGGATGTCCGAAAATCAGCTTATGCATGAGCTTTCCATGAAGCTAATCAAAGGTAAGCTCTCCGGTCTGCTGAACGCCATCAAGGAAGGTAGATAATGGCTAATGACCTCTTGTCCTCCATGCATATCAGTGCGGCAGGTATGTCGGCACAACGCACACGCATGGATATTATATCTGAAAATATCGCCAATGCAGAGTCCACCCGCACCAAAAGTGGCGGCCCTTACAAGCGCCGACAGGTCGTATTTCAGAGCATTACACCCCAGCAAGAATTCTCTAACGTATTCAATAGCGCATTCCAATCCAATAAACATCAGTCGGTTAAAGCCGCTTATGTTGCAGAAGACAAAAAAGCATTTCGTGAGGTATATGATCCATCTCATCCGGATGCTAATGCACAAGGGCTGATTAAAATGCCCAATGTGAACCCGGTTGAAGAGATGGTAGATATGAATGGCGCTGCTAGAAGTTTTGAAGCCAATGTCACGACAATGGAAGCATCCAAGCGGATGTTTTTGAAATCACTTGAACTACTTCGATAGGAGCCCCGCATGAATATTTATGGTTATCAACCGGCATCCCCCCCTAGCTCAATCACTACGCCTGACAAGGCTTTTCAGAATGCAGGTAAAATATCTCCGAGCGGTGAAAGTAACTTTGCCACCCTGCTACAAGCCTATACACAACAGGTCAATCATGATTCAAAGGCGGCTGGTAAAGCCGCTGTAGGCCTTGCTACAGGCGTCGACACAGGCAAAGGCACAGCAGAAACATTACTGGCCATCAAGCAAGCCGAATTATCATTCCAGTTAATGCTCGGTGTACGCAACAAACTGGTCGATGCATACAGGGAGATCATCCGCATGCAGGTATGACACACTCAACTAAATTCCTACCCGATCAAAATACTCCACCCAATAAAGGTAATTCACTATGGCTGACGCACTAACACCACGGAATCAACACAGTATGAACCCGACACTCATTGAACCAGGCACACAAGAAGCGATGCAAGGTGCAACCATTCAAGTGCCTCAACTGTTGGCCAAATACAGAAAGATCATGTTATTTACTGCCGCCAGCCTGATGCTGGCTGGTTTTGTCAGCCTGGTATTATGGTCATCGGAAAAGCCCTACAGGTCAGTGTATGCCGGCATGGCAGAAAAAGATGCCGCTTCCGTGGTTGAGTTGTTACAAAAAGAGCATATTCCTTACCGTTTGGAGGCTGGTGGTACAGTCATGGTACCAGAGGATCAGGTCTATCAAGTGCGGCTGAAGTTGGCTGGACAGGGTGTAACGCCATCAGGCAACACCGGCTTTGAAATTTTCGACCAAAGCAATGAATTCGGGCTTAGTGATTTCACCCGTAAAATTAACCTGCAGCGTGCACTGCAGGGAGAATTGGCACGCACCATCGAAGTGATGCCACAAATTCATACTGCCCGCGTTCATCTGGTGCTTGCCAAAGAGTCCGCTTTTGCAGAACGTGACCGCAAAGCGACCGCTTCCGTCATGCTTCAGCTTGCCGGTAGCCAGCGGCTACCCAAGAAAACAGTGATTGCCATTCAACATCTTGTTTCTGCCAGCATCCCGAGTTTAGATCAAGGCAGTGTCAGTGTTGTTGATGCATCCGGCACACTCTTATCAAGCAATGAAAAAGAAGCGCCGATGTCAGAAGGGCAAACCATGCAGGAATACCAGAGTAAACTGGAACAACGCATGGAACAACGCATATCAGGCATGTTGGAACAGATTGTTGGCGAAGGACAGGCTGTAGTACGTGTGTCTGCAGATATTAATCGTGAATTCATTGAACAGAATAGTACACGCTACAACCCTGATGAACAGGTATTGCGTAGCCGAAAATCCACCTCAGAAGAACGCACTTCAACCGGCGGTGATGCAATGGGTGTACCAGGGCTAGCTTCCAACACTCCAGGCGGAAATAAGGTAAATGCGGATGGATCAGTGGGAGGTGCTGCTCAGCCTGAAGATATCGCTAAACGTTCCGAAGATGTCAATAATTTTGAAATAAGCAGCACCCAGGAACATCGCATTATTCCATTTGGCAGTATCAACAAACTGTCCGTCGCTACCATTGTCGGCGGCCACTATAAAACAGATGATCAAGGTGAACAGATATTCACCGCCCGTAGCAAACAGGAACTTGCCGATATTCAGAAATTAATTGAACGCGCCATGGGCTATGATGAAGATCGGGGTGACTCCGTCACCGTTCAAAGCATGGCGCTGGTAGATATCTCCAGCGTGGTGGACAATGAAGCACTCATCGCTTCCGAAAACAGAGTCTTTTATATGCAAGTTGCTCGCTACAGCCTCGCAGCCCTTGCTCTTTTACTGCTTGCCTGGTTTGTCTTGCGACCATTGGCAACACGTATTCAGGAATCAGCTAGCAATGATCATGATCCAAACAACCCCGGGGATGTCAGCAACCCGAACCACCTCACCAATGATGTCATCTCGCGTCTGCCCAACATGGATCAAGTCAAACACAGCATTCACCAGGAACCGGATCGCGCCAACAAAGTATTTCGCGAATGGGTAGACCCGACATGACAACAGCCAAACAGTTAAGCGGTGAAGATAAAGCCGCCATCCTGCTTTTCGCACTGGGGCCTGAAGCTTCAGCTCCCCTGGTGCAAAATATGGATGATACAATGTTAAGGCGATTAGGCAGTCGCATGGCTGAACTGGGTAAAATTGAAACTGATGTTCTGAATGCAGTCACTGATGAATATTTAGAAATGCATCGCTCCGAAGACCCTTTAATGCGTTCCGGCCACAATGATGTGGTCTCACTGTTCCGCTATGCCATTGAAAATGATCGTGCTGATCGCATACTATCCGAGATGAATGCCCCCAAGACATTGACCATCTGGGACAAACTATCGCGCCTGAAACCGACAATGATTGCCAACTCCATTGAAGATGAACATCCGCAAACCATCGCCCTTATTCTGGCTCATATTGATTCGGGTGTGGCCAGTCGGGTCATTGCACTGCTGCCTGAAGAGATGCAGCTATCGGTAGTGATGCGTATGTCCAAAATTGACACCGTACCAAAAGAGTTGGTGCATGACATCGAAGAGACCCTCGAGAAAGAGCTTGCTGAGATGCAAGGTGAATCAGGCATCAGTCTGGATGGCATGGTCAGTGTGGTAGATATCCTCAAAGGCCTGGAAAAAGATATTGCACGCCCCATCCTGGATCAACTGCGCGATAAAGATGAGGCGCTGTTTGCGCAGGTGGATCGGTTGTTATTGGTTTTTGAAGACCTCATTGAACTCTCCGACCGTGATATTCAAACCATACTCAAACACATCTCTTCCGATGATCTGGTCAAAGCTATGAAGGGTGGCTCTGATGAGGTAGCCAATCGATTCTTTGACAATATGTCGCAACGTGCAGCTGAAATCATGCGCGAGGATATGGCCGTCATGGGGCCAATGAAAATCGCTGATGTGGAAGATGCCCAGCAGATTGTACTCAAAATCATTCGCAAGCTGGATGATGATGGTGCGATCACACTCAGCAGTACTGATGACATGGTGTAACCGACATGAGTAGCCTTACTCCCCTGGTTTTCCCTGAAGATCAACACAGCTTATCAGATCACTCAAGCAGTCCATTCCCCTACCGGTCAATGGATACTGAACCTACTTTGCAAGCCAATAACAACAACCGCATGCAACAATTGGAAAACATGCTCAAAGAGGTACAGGGCAGGGCAGAAATTGTCGAAAAAGAAGCCTATGACAAAGCCTACCTGGCAGGCGAGAAAGCCGGCATGGTATTGGGGCGCAAGCGTGGCGAGCAAATTCTTGAATCGTTGCAGGAAACGCTGAAAGAGACCGAATGTTCACTGCTTAACATCCAGCAATCTTTCGCAGAAGCAGCCATGGATGTTGCCAAACATGTAGCCGAGTCCATTGTTGGTGAAAGCATTAACACAGAACCTTCCAAATTGTTGGACATTGCCAAACAGGCCGCCGACCAACTACCTGATAGCTCAGGCCTCTGTATTGCCATTTCACCAGGTGACTATTCCAGCTTCCAGCGACTGCTAGAAGATGAATCGTCCATGCTCTCGCTGAAACGTGATAGCACTGTCAAAAATGGCTCCTGCAGAGTCATCACAAACAAACAAGATATCCTCGTTGATCCCATCGCAGCAGTAAACGAGTATATCAACACACTACGACCAGCTTTACTTGATTCATCAAACCCCAACAACAATGACCAGCAAGCCTAAGGCATCACTTTGGCATGCAGCACAGCGCCATCAAGTGCTGCAGCAGCGACGAGACAGCAATATATTCCCAGTTCGTGGCAAGGTACATAAGGTACTTGGCCCAATGCTGGAAGCCACTGGTCTACCATCAAGCATTGGACACGCTTGCAATATCCATTGCAGCACTGGTCATAGCATAGAAGCAGAAATGATCGGCTTTCGCGGAGATTATTCGCTACTGATGCCGGTTGGCAGCACGCGCGGCATAGCCCCCGGTGATGCGATCACACCACTTGCTACCACCCCCTCCATTGCGGTTAGTGAGCATTTATTGGGCCGCGTACTTGATGGCATGGGCAAGCCCATGGATGGTCAACCATTACAGCCTAAAGCGTTTTTATCCGCAGAACACAGATATGCGCTGTATGGCAAACGCCTTAATCCGTTTTTTCGTCATATTATTGACACCCCCATGAATCTTGGTGTTCGTGCCATGGATGCCTGCCTGCCGATGGGCTGGGGACAACGCATGGGACTATTTGCCGGAGCAGGCGTCGGTAAAAGTAGCCTGTTGGGTATGTTAGCGCGCAACTCAGATGCAGAGGTTAATGTCATTGGTCTGGTTGGCGAACGTAGTCGCGAAGTACGTGAGTTTCTCGATCTTGCACTTGGCCCTGAAGCATTAAAAAATAGTGTTGTCGTAGTGGCTACATCAGACATGTCACCCGTACTCAGATTACGCGCCGCCAATATGGCCACAACCATAGCCGAAGCTTTTCGCTCCAAAGGGAAACGGGTATTACTGCTGATGGATAGCTTAACCAGGGTTGCCCAGGCCCAGCGTGAAATAGGGCTGATGCTTGGTGAACCGCCTACCAGCAAAGGTTATACCCCCTCCTGCTTTTCTATTCTGGCTGAACTGCTTGAACGCTCAGGACCAGGGGAGGGCGATAGCGGCGATATCAGTGCCTTTTATACGGTATTGGTCGAAGGTGATGACCTGCAAGCTGACCCGGTTGCCGATGCCGCCATGGCGGTGCTTGATGGGCATGTGATTCTTGATCGAAAGCTCTCTGAACAAGGGCATTATCCTGCTATTAGCATACTAAAAAGTGTGAGTAGATTAGATGCTCAGCTATCCACGCCAGAAGCGTTGCATGCTATGCGCATATTACGTCAAAAACTTGCTATCTACGAACGCATGGAAGATATGGTATCCGTTGGCGCATATGAAGCAGGAAGCAACCCTGAACTCGATAATATTATCGCGCTCATGCCTGACATACGCCACTTTTTGCAACAACAGACGGATTCTTCCTGCTCACGTGAGAATTCGGCACAACGATTGCTAGAGCTTGTAAGTAGGTTGGTCGTTAACAGCTGACCTATCAGGAGACAAGCATGAAACTCAGCACGTCCAAAATATTGGCACAGCTCAGCGAACAGGAGCGCAAAAAGGCAGAACTTGAACTGTCAGAGTTACATGCTCAAAAACAACTGCTCATGCAGCAACAACAAAACGCCACCTTACGTATTCAGCAACTCAACCAACAGCGTGATCAAGCCATGAAAAAACGTAACGCGGCATCACTGCTGCAAGCCTTTAATATGTCACAGCATGAGCAGCACTCTATGCTTGCCCTCATTCACTCCGGTTTACATGATATTGAACAGCAGCAGCAGCTCTTGCTGGAACGGTTCAACGTCGCATTCCGCAAACATCACAGCTATGAAAAAATGCATCGCAACAATCAACGTCTGCAACGCCGCCAACTAGAACAACAACAACAACGCCAACTTGATGACCTCTTTGCTGCCCGCCATCCAACGGCTGCGGGTTAAATAATGAGTATACGCAAACTCTCCATCACCATATTTGCAGTCATTGGACTGCTCTTTGGCAGTAAAATAGGCCTGTATATCTGGCAACTGCCAGTCGCATCAAACAATACGCAAGCCTTGGCCAGCCAGCCAATGCTAGTAAGTAAAGTTCAGTCTGAACTAAACATTCCCGAAACAGACAAACCTGCCAGCCCAGCCCAAACACCGGCTGCTGTAGACTCTCTGGCTTTGATTGAATCCTTTCTGATCCCCTCTGCCAATGCAGAAATAACATCGCAATCAGCACAAAGCAGCATGATGGAAGATAAAACACTCAGCGCTTTGCGACAGCTCAAAGAAGGGCTGGATCAGCGTGCCAACACACTTGATCAACGGGAGAAAAACCTGCAACAGGCCGAAGATCTGCTGAAACGCCGCATCACCGAACTGGAACAGCTTGAAGCCAGTATTCAGCAACGTTTGTCGGATGAATCCAAGGTGAAGAGTAAAAAAATAAAACGCCTGACCGCCGTCTATGAGGGCATGAAGCCTGATCGCTCTGCAGCTGTCATCGCCCGCATGGAGTTGCGCACTGTAGTAAAAATATTCCTGCTTATGGATGAAAAGAAGGTCGGTAAAATTCTCTCTTTCCTACCACCTGAAAAAGCAGTTGTTATCAGTCAGGCGCTCACCCAGCGCATTAGCTCAGTAAAATAATGAAGATACGTAACCTTCAATCTGTCATTGCCGACAGACCTCTTTTTTACCATCACATGGAATGGATACTGATGCACCCACGCTTCGGTTTCCTGATGATGGGGCTTATTGCCCTCTCCTTCACGCACAACCAGGTTCTGGCAGCGGCGCTGTTTATTTTCTTCGCCGCTGAATTGGCTATGCGTATCGCCATCATCATCAACAAACGTCAAACCAACCCCTACCGTTCATCATTGAATCAAAAAATTGACGTACTGTTTCTTGTGCTCGATGTTATTGGTATTGCATCCCTGTTAATTACTGTATTTGATATTCCGCTAGATGCTGAAAATATAGCTGCAGCTCGACTGATACGCGCCTGTTATCTATTGCGCACACTACGTATGTTCCGCTATCTCGATCTGCAAAGTGCAATGTATTCACCAACCTACGGCATGCTTATTTCGCTTATTATTCTGCTCTCATTCTTTGTTGAAAATACCATGATGTGGATCATCATTATTTTCTTCTCCGTTGAGCTTGCCATTCGTATGATCATTATGCGCAACATTCAATATGATTCAAAGCGCGATAAAGTCATGGAATGGGGCTATTGGTGGATCGATGCCATGGCTACAATCATCATGATTCCAGCCTTCGCATTTATCCCCTATGGTGGTGCTCTGCGCATGTTGCGACTGGTGCGTCTACTGCGCCCGTGGATGGTCATTATCCGTAACCTGAAAGAGGTCATGCGTGAAGGTCAGTTCATGCAGGAGATCAATCTGATCGTGCTACTGCTGGCAGTCCTCTCAATTGGCAGTGGTGTTATCGGGCATTATACCATGACCAGCTTTGATTATACTCAGGATGGACAGCTGAACCAGGCTGATCAGTCCATGTTTGCCCCTATCTGGTTTGCTTTCCGTATGTTCACAGATCCGGGTAATACGGTGTTTTTCCCTCAGGATTCAGAAGTCGCCATATTTTCGATCATCGCTGTCATCATCGGTGTATTTATCTTTGCATTCTTCATTGGCATTGGAGCACATATTGTTTCCGGCCTCATGGCAAAATTACGTAATGAACGGCTGAACATCACCAATCACATGGTCATGCTAGGCTGGTCGGGTGTATCCCCCTTCATTGTTGAACAGCTTAAAATTATCTCAGAACGCAGTTTTTCAAAATTAAAGCTTGTTGTCCTCAACAACGATGAAAAAATACCCGATGCATTAATCGAACACAGTTGGGTGTCATACCGCTGGGGTGAAACCGAGGATAAGAAATCATTGCAACGTATCAACCTCAGCCATGCCAGGCAAGTCACTATCAATGTGCCAGATGGCTTTGGCAGCTCAGATAACCTGGCCTTTGCAAGCTATGCCCTGATCGCAGTGAGAACAGCCAACCCGGATATTTATGTCAACGTTACAACACCGGGGGTTGCTACGCCGCATCTTGACTCCCACAAACATCTGTTACAGGTCGGTTGGGATACCACAGATTTTTACAACAAACCGACTGTAGTGTTATCGCAAGCAGATGTAGGCGCCAATATGTTCCGTAATATTCTTGTCTACAAAGATTTTGACCAGGTGATGGAACGCATGATGATCCCTGAGCGCACAGAGGATTCATCCCTACAGATTTCTGAATGGGGCGCTCTGCTGCAACGTGAAAATGATCAAATCACCCTGAGTCTACCTGATGGAAGTGGATCCATGCCTGTCGCAACACTTGCCGCCAGACTACTTATGCGCGGGGTCACACTTGTTGCAATCACAGATGAAGAGGGACATCCAAACCCCATCTATAAACTCGACAGCATGACAATGCCAATGAACGTGCCTTCTCTGCTGGGTATGGCGATCAGTGCCAATGCCCTTTTCTCTGAAGTACTCTTCACCATCAAACAATCACACAACGTCGCTAATACAACAAGCGGCGAATATTCGCCCGGTTTGCAACCCATTCAACACGATAAAAACCTCAACTTACTCATCACCGGCTGGGTTGGCAGTTTACCACTGTTGTTACAACGTATGCTCGATGATTTTGACACCATCCAGTTAACCTTAATTGATGATCTCTCTGAAGCAGAATGCGCCGATGAACTGGCATATATTCGTCGTCGTATAGACGATACTCCGAGTGCCAATGATCGCATTGATGTCAACATCGTACGCTGGAACTTTGCCGATATGAACTTCTTGCGCCCCTATGTCAAAGAGGCCGATAAAATTCTGTTGTCGCGTAGCCCTCACTTAAAAGCACATGCCTATGCCAGTATCTCAAGCGTACTGTCCCATCTGATCACCATCATCAATGAACAGGGTAGCACACCTGAAATTTTCCCTGTACTAGAAAACCGTGCTCAAGCCATGTTACTGCAGGAGGAGTTGCAACGTTTTAATTTACCACATGATATTCATATTACAGTCCCCACTGCCTTTTATGGCACCTATGTGGCGCATACCAGCTATCATATGTATCGCGTTGAGAACCCTGAAGCCTATGAGTTGCAACGCACCCTGCGCCATAGTATTGATG
>CAYZJL010000044.1:0-13338 GCA_964478615.1 uncultured Zetaproteobacteria bacterium | reverse complement strand
CGTTCACGCTGATTGAGTTGACGCCATCTACCATCTGCTTTTACGCGCAGCAGATAACTCTGTTCACATTCGGCATAATTGTTGTCAATGAGGCGAATGATTCTATTGCTGGATCTCATCTCTGTTTTTTCAAACTGCGCAAACAGTTTGTTCATTTTACTGACAATATCGAATTCACTTTGTCCTAACTGATCATGGTAGCCGGGGATCAGCAAATGATCGTAGTCTCTGATATTGTGATTGCTAACGGCGACATCCCTTGCATCTAATATCGCATTGATTTCCTGTTTATCACCATCGCTGCAGGCAGCAATGCTTAACAGCATGAAGATGCTGATTGTAAATAAAAGATGTGTAGGCGCTGAGAAATAACGTAACAATTTGTATAATACCCGGCTAAAAAGAGTAGATGGATGTGTTAGAGATATTGCTTAGCTTTTGAGCTCCATGAGCTTTTTGGGTGATTGTGTTTGAGGATCATAGCTGTCTGGCGAGCATCCCTGTTTAGTCCCATTTTAGCGTAGGATGCAGATAAGTAATACAGCGCCTCTTCGATAGCTGGTGTGGTTTGATACAGGCGAACCAGTTCCTGAAAGCGGTTGGCCGATGCCACAAAACGATCATTATCAAAATAATATTTACCAATAATCAATTCATGTTGGGCAAGTGCATTATATAGAGATTGCAGTCGGTTTTTGGCACTTTCAGCGTATGCACTTTCCGGATGTTCTTTGATAAGGCGCTCAAATGCGTCAATTGAAGATTTAAACATGGTAATATCTTTTTTTGCAGATGTGCGTTGTTTATAATAGCTCATGGCAAGCATGTATTTGGCATAATCAACGTTTTTATGTTTGGGGTGGCGGTCAATAAAGCGGTTGCTCATGGTTTCAGAGAGGACAAACTCATTGCCCTTATAGGCAGCAAAAACACGCATCAATTCAGCCTGAATGGTCAATTTGCTGTAGGGGTATTTTGAACCGAACTTTTCCAGCCTTTTTGTGGCCATGCTGAAATTGCCCTCTTCAATCAGTGTTTTGGCATGAGCATAGTCGTTGTCAGCGTTTTTAATGAGGGCCTGATCCTTGGAGGCACAACCGCTGATTAGGCCGATCATGATTAGAGGAAGTATAGTAGAGAGCATCAAATTCATCGGCGTAGCTTACGGCCTGGATGCGATGGCGACAACGGCAATGTGACGACCGGTGATGCCAGCATCGCGTCTGAACGAGAAAAAACGCGTCTTATCGCATGCTGTGCAGGCATTGATGCATTCAATATTGTGTTCACCCAGGCCGCATTCAAGTAGTTGTAAGCGGTTGATCTGACGCAGATCTGCGTAATCTTCTACAAAATCTGCGGCTCCAGTCACACTGCTCTTTAAAGCGGTCGCAACATCCACGTCAATGTTGAAACAGCAGGGCCCAATGCAAGGGCCGAGTGAGGCGAGTATATGCGCACTGCTTGCGCCGCGTTTGAGCATGGCTTGAATGGCCTGTAGCACGACTTTTAATACCGTGCCCCGCCAACCGGCATGTACGGCTGCAGTGATACCTGTTGTAGGATCAGCCAACAGGATGGGCAGGCAGTCAGCGCTGCGAATCGCAAGTGCTGTGTTTGGCTGATCGCTTAATAAAATATCTGCCTCAGTGCTATGCGTATGACCGGGCCCATGACACCAGAGTGTAGCACTCTGATGTGTTTGAATCGTTTGATGAGGTAAATCAGGAAAGGCAGTTGCGTGAAGCAATTTGCGCAGGTTGTGTTCAATATTGCTGTCCGGGTCACCCAAGCCTAAGCCAAAGTTCTGGCTGTCAAATGGGGTGGGGCTAACACCACCATGGCGTAAGGTGAAAATAGCGCAGATACCGTGCTTCTTAAACAGTTCAGATTCAATAAAGCCAGACTGAATCAAAGAGGCGTTAGCCATAGTTCTCATCAAGCGCATGCGAGAGCCGTTTTAAGTCATCGGGCAATGGGGCGCGAAAGCTTAATGCTTCACCACTTATCGGGTGTTCGAATTCGAGTAGCTCTGCATGCAGCGCTTGTCGTTTGAGTGCTGAAATGGCGCTATGGGTTGGATTGGGAATATTGGAGGCAGGGTTGTAGCTGCGCGCATAGACAGGATCACCAAGAATTGGCAGCAGTTCATGGGATAGATGCACACGAATTTGATGGGTGCGGCCTGTGTGCAGCGTTAAACGTAGACGACTAAATGGACCAAGCAGTTGTTCTACCCGTGCATTGGTGATCGCTTGTTTACCGTTGGGGTTAACAGCCATTTTTTGACGATGTTGAGGATGGCGAGCAATGGGCAGTTCAATACACTTTTGTCGCCAGCGAGGGTTACCTCGACACCATGCAATGTATTGTCGGTTTAAATTGTGCTCGGCAAACATTTCACTAAGTTGACGGTGTGCAATTTCACTTTTGGCGACCACAAGACTGCCAGAGGTGTCTTTATCGAGCCTGTGAACGATGCCAGGGCGTTGCATGCCATTGATGCCTGATAATGTGTCACAGTGATACAGGAGAGCATGTACCAGGGTGCCGCGATCATGACCATGGGCCGGGTGTACGACCATGCCAGCGGCTTTATTGATAACAATCATGTGTTCATCTTCAAACAAAATATTGAGTGGTATATCTTCGGGTTCGAGGTTCAATGTCTCGAGCGGCGGGATATGTAATTCGAAACTGTCGTCTTCATACACACGCTGGGAGGGTTGTTGAATGACTGTGCCTGATCTACCAAACACGTGGCCGTTTTTTAATAGCTGTTGAATATGATTGCGGCTCAGTCCGCTAAGTACGGTTAATGCAGCATCTAAACGTTTTCCATCCTGAGCTTCCTTGATGTGGAAACTCAGGATCTCATGCTTTGATTCGTTACTCACTCGTTTTTGCTACGGGCGTGCTAGCTGTTGATGGAACCGTTTTTTCAGCGGTCGCTTTCGGAACATTCTTTTTTTCAACAAGCGGTTTGACAACTTTTGGAGTATCCTTTTTCTCAGCAGCCGGTTTGGAAGCTTTCGATGTATCTACCGATGGGGCGGATGTTGATTTCTTGTCGTTTTCCTGCGAAGTGTTGTTTTGCGCAGCATCTGTTTCGTTATTACCTGATGGGCGCCTGCGTCTACGGCGGCGTCTACGTGGTTTGCTTGTGGTCGTTTCGCCCTCACCGCTGTCGTTGACGATTGCTTCCTTGCTTTTTTTGTCATCGCTCTGTTGCTTGTTTGTTTGCTTGCTCTTCTTGGGAACTGCTTTTTTGGCCGGAGAGGTGCTTTGTTTGTTGTCGGTATTTGCGCCCCCCGCCTCATTTTGGGCAGATCCAGTTCGATTGCGATTACGTCCTCCACGGCGGCGACGTTTGTTAGTCTGCTCTTCCTTTGGAGCTTTGTTTTTTTCAACAGGTTGGGCTTCTGCCTTTTTCTCTGAGCCGGTGAAAAGGTTGATCAATGCTTGCAGAGGGCCTGTTTTTTTAGGCTCTTCGATAACAGGTTCCGGAACAGGGGTGGGAATCCCTACGACCGGTTTAACCGGTTTAAGTTTACGGTTGGGGCGCGGAGGTTTAATGCGTTTTGCTGTATCTTCGAGCACTTCAACACGTTGTTGATTGTTTTCATTCCACTGTCGTTCAATACGGTAGTGGGGGATATCAAGATCCTGACGAATCTGCAGCGTGATTTGAATGTCATACGCCTCTTCAATGCGCGCAATAATGGCGCGTTTATTGTTCATCAGGTATTCGCCAGTTTCCGATGGAACCTGTACAATTAAGGTGGGGCGCTTACCTTTCTCCGACCAATCCTCCATGCGCGTGAGCATCTGTAAGGCCATGGAATCGACCGTTCTGATTGAGCCGCGTCCTTGACAGCGTGGGCAGTTCTCGGTCGTTGACTCTCGTACCGATGGGTGCAGGCGCTGACGTGACATCTCCAGCAGGCCGAAGCGGGAAATACGGGCGAACTGGATGCGCGCTTTGTCACTTTTACAGGCTTTACGCAGTATCTCTTCAACTTGTTGGCCATGTTTGCGGTTGGCCATATCAATGAAATCAATAACAATCAGGCCGCCGATATCACGAATGCGCAGTTGGCGGGCAACTTCTTCTGCCGCTTCCAGATTGATCGCCAGAGCAGTGTCATCAATATGCTTACCCTTGGTGGCGCGGGCCGAATTGACATCAATTGCGGTTAATGCTTCGGTGGGATCGAGCACAATGGATCCGCCCGAAGGCAAGCGGATTTCACGCTGGTGGGTCTCTTCGCACTGCGCTTCGATATTATGCAGACGAAACAGAGGTTTTTTACCACGGTAGAGTTTAACCAGTTTTTCTTTGCCGGGGATGACCGCATGCACAAACGCTTTGGTGCGCGTATATACCTCATGGTTATCCACCCAGATCTCCTGAATATCATCGGAGAAGTGATCACGAATAGCGCGCGTAGCCAAATCACCATCAAGATAAATCAGAGCAGGTGAGGGGGTGGTTTCGCTGGTGATGCGAATTTCATCCCACAGACGGCGTAGATATTGATAATCACGCTGTAGTGCTTCCAGTGTCTGATCTTTACCTGCGGTGCGGATAATCAGTCCCATATTATCCGGCACTTCCAGCTGTTTAAGGATCTCTTTCATGGAGCGGCGATCTTCATCGGAGAGTTTGCGAGAGATGCCACCGCGCACCGTGTTAGGGCTAAGAACCAGATAGCGCCCTGCCAGTGAAATATTGGTGGTTAGTGCAGCACCTTTGTTGCCACGTTCCTCTTTGACCACTTGTACCAGTATTTCCTGTTTGGATTGCAGAATATCCTGAATGGAGAGATTGCGAGGGTTCAATGATTTGTCGACCCCTTCCTTCCAATAATCTGGATGAATTTCATTGATGGGCAAGAAGCCTTGACGGGCAGAACCATATTCAATAAAAGCAGCCTGGAGGCTGGCTTCTACCTTGGTTATTTTACCTCTGTAGATGTTGCTTTTGGTTACTGCTTTATAAGCTGATTCAATATCGAGCTCATGAAGGTAACCATCTTCGATAATAGCGACACGGCTTTCTTCTTCGTGTAACGCATTGATAAGCATGAGTTTCTTTACAGTCACGCGCATTTCCTTTTGGCGTTTGAAGGACTTGTCGACTTGCAAGTCGACAACGACACTATCCACGGGAATAGTATTCAGGCTGGTGATTTCTCAGGCGTAGCAAACGCGGATATCCAGGGATATGACCGTAAAACCTGATCTTTCATCGCTTGTTGTCACTGTTACCTCGGCGCAATCGGCGCTTTTGGTTGAGGCATCAGTATAAGTCTTCAAACACGGTTTATTTATGCAGGCTCAACGTTATGGGCATCGATTAAACATGTACGCATTGATGGTCTCACTGAACCGATCTCGGATCAATGGCGCGGGATGAAAACTGTTCCCTGCTATCTCTCGGTCTCTCTTTCAATAAACTGGGGGCTGGGATTCCCGGATACAAATCATTACCATTGCAACTGCGTTGAGGTTTATGCGATGCAGGAAAACACGGAGCTCACTACATATGCTGGTGACTCTATCGGGTCAAGGTGGTTTGGCAAGAAAATGCAGAAAAATAGTGTTTTAACGATAGATAATAATGAAGATGGAAGCCGTTTGGACAGGGCTCTTGTGCGCTATTTAGGTGCTTCCAGGCGTTCATTAATCCTGCGTTTGATTCGAAAAGGAAATGTGCGTATCAATAAAAAACGCTGTAAGCCTGAGTCGCGTGTTGCTGCTGGTGATGAGATATATTTGCCAGCCAGCCTCAGAGAGCCGGAAGGGATGCGGGAGGGAGCGGGCTCCGATAAGCTGCCTGCTGCACTGTTAAACAAGGTGCGCGCCTTAACGGTTCTGTTTGAAGATGAATGGATACTGGTGGTGAATAAACCGGTTGGCCTCGTTGTTCATGGTGGTTCAGGTCACGATGCAGGACTGATTGAGGCGTTGAAAGAGGAGCGTGGTCTATCTGATCTGCGTTTGGCTCACAGGCTTGATCGTGATACGTCCGGTGTGTTGTTGATGGCTAAAAATTTACAAGCATTAAGACAACTCACCGAATCATTTCGTCTGAGGGATATGCAAAAAACCTATTTTGCGCTGGTTGCCGGTCATCCATTTGCGCATGCTGGTCGCATGGTATCGAACCTGGCCAAAGGCATAGTGCGTGGTGGCGAGCGTATGGTGGTTGATGCGGAGGAGGGTAAAGAATCGGTTACGGATTACCAGGTGATGATACAGTATGAACGTGCTGGTTTTGATTATGCCATGATGTCTTTGACCCCCCACAGCGGCCGTACGCATCAGTTAAGAGTGCAAATGCAGAACGAGGGCCATGCCATTCTTGGCGACAGGAAATATGCAGAGAAAGCAGATTTGGCAGCTTTTAGGTTGATGGGTGGTAAAGGGTTGATGTTGCACGCATGGCGATTGCGTTTTGAGCACCCTGTCACCAATGAACCTCTCGAATTTAAGGCACCCTGGCCGCAGAACTGGCATGTGCTGATTGAAAATGCGGTGAAAGAGGCTGTTGATGGTTAAGATAAAGATAATGATGCTCACGTTTTTAAGTTTTGTGATGGCAATGCTTTCGGTGGTGGGGCTGGTGCAGGCTGCTGAGGTGAAACTGGAACTGGTCGCTATTCCTGCCGGTAGCTTTATGATGGGTAGTGATCGCTCTGCTGAAGCTGATGATAAGCCGGCGCACGAGGTGCATCTCCATGCCTTTAAGATGATGAAGTTTGAAGTGAGACAGGCGCTGTTTAAATCTGTGATGGGGCAAAACCCGAGTTATTTCAAAGGTGATGATCTGCCAGTAGAGCGTGTGAGCTGGCTTGATGTTCAGGCCTTTATCAAACAATTAAATCTCAAAACAGGCCGCTCTTTTCGCTTGCCAACGGAAGCTGAGTGGGAATATGTGGCGCGTGCCGACCAGCGTGGTCGTTATGGCTGGAGTGGCGGGGCGGATAAAGCTTACCTCTATGCCTGGTTTGAAGAAGGCAGTAACGAGAAGACACATCCGGTCGGGCAAAAACGTGCCAACGACTTCGGACTGTATGATATGCATGGCAATGTCTCGGAGTGGGTTGAAGATTGCTGGAATGGCAACTACACGCTTGCCCCGAATGATGGCAGAGCGTGGAGATCGGGTGAATGTGGTAAACGTGTGCTGCGTGGTGGATCATGGGATCATGGTGTGAGCTCTTTGAGCTCAGCTTACCGTACCTGGTTTTCCAGCCGCTCCCGCTACGCGACGCTAGGTTTTCGTCTCGTTCAGAACTAGTTCTTTTGCAGAATTTCTGTTGTGAAAGTGAAGATCGATGACTGTTTCTTGATGGTGAGCAGTATGGATGAATAAATTCCCCTTTCTCGATGATGCTCAGCGGTTATAGTTCAGTTCGATCACTCTTGAATAACAAAATGGGTTATTTTACCATGTCGTTATTTCATCGTTGGGTGGTTGCAAAGCGACTTGCGTTGCTAATCAACAGCCCATGGAGGCATGTATGTTTCACGGTACAATGACGGCATTGGTGACACCATTCTCAAATGGAAATATTGATGAAGAGGCGTTTCGTGCGCATCTGGAAAGACAGGTGGAAGCGGGTGTTGATGGTGTGGTTCCTGCCGGTACTACAGGCGAAGCTGCAACGCTCTCTTTTGATGAGCACAAGCAGGTGATTGGTACTGCTGTAGATCAGGTGGCAGGGCGTGTGCCTGTCATTGCCGGAACAGGCAGCAATAATACGGCTGAGTCGATTGCTTTGACCGATGCTGCCAAATCTTTGGGGGCGGATGCCGCTCTGTTGATTTCCCCTTATTATAATAAACCCAGCCAGGAAGGTGTTTTTCAGCATTATAAAGCTGTTGCCGATGCGGTGCATCTGCCGCAGATTATTTATAATGTACCGGGGCGAACCAACTCAAACATCTTGCCTGAAACAGTTGGACGTTTGTCTCATGTGTCGAATATTATTGCCATTAAAGATGCAACTGCCGATATGGAGCAGTTGATGCATTCATTGGCTGCCTGTGATGGGCGTATGGAATTTTATTCAGGTGATGATGCGACAGTGATGCCGTTCATGGCACTCGGTGGCCATGGAGTGATCTCCGTTGTGGCTAATATTGCACCCAAAACGATGATCTCATTGACGGATGCAATGCGTGCTGGTGATTTGGATGCGGCCAGAGCTGCCCAGTTTGCGATGCGGAAAATCAATCATATGCTGTTTGTCGAGGCTAATCCGATTCCGGTTAAAGCAGCCTGTCATCTGCTGGGTTGGTGTAAGAATGAGCTGCGCCTGCCTCTCCTGCCGCTCGACAGTACGCTGTTGCAAGGCTTGATTCGGACTATGCAGGCGTTTGAGCTAGAATCTGAAGCTGCGCTCGATAGTTTGGAGCTCGCTGATCACTGATCTTGTTCCACCCTATCTACGCCTGATGTTCAATGTCAGACGACTAGTGCATTCATTTGCCTATCTGTCAGCCACGCTGATTGCGATTGCTGTATTTGTGCTGGTATTAATGCTGGCGGAGTCAGCTGTGTATGCCCTAAGTGGCCAGCCGGTTTCTGTCTGGGCCATGATTGTCGCAGCGATCTCGGCTGCCTTTGGTTACGCCCCGCTGGTGCAGTCGATGTTGCGGGCGCTGGATCGCGTTTTCTTCCGTCATCAACTCGATACATTGGCTGCGATCAGGCAGTTGGGGGCAGGTGACCTGGCACAATTGCCTATTGAGGATGTAGAGAGTGCTCTGTTGCAGCGTATTTGTAAGGTTGGCTACCGTCGTTTTGCGGCACTGGATGAGCGTAACCTGGTTGATGGTGGCTGGTACGCCTATCCGGCCGATGCTCCTTTTATTGATGCCAAACATACCGGTGATTCGCATCAGGATTATGCCTTGTGTTTGAAGTTGCCTGCAGCCAGTGGAGAGGCATGGTTGTGGCTGGGGCCAAGGCAGGATGGCAGGGCGATGGATGCCGAAGAGCGCGCCAGTCTGGAGTCGTTGGCAAAGTTTTCAGCCATGAGTCTTGAACATGCGCGATTAACCTATCTGCAATCTGAAGCAGCCAGACTGGATTCACTGTCGCGGGTAACGCGGCAATTGCATTCGCATGATCTGAAAAATCGTTTACATGATCTCTCTTTTTTGGCACATCACCTGGGCTCAGGTAAGTTGGATGAAGATGATGTGCAGCGCATGCTTGTTGCTATTCGTAAAGTAACCGGGCGTATGCAGACTTTGATGCAGCGTGTTTCTGATCCCAATGTGCCGATGGACCCGGTGATTGCGCCGCTTGATATGGTGGCGTTGTTGCAAGCCAGTGTACGTGATCGTCTATGGCCTGAATCATTGAAGCTGGAGCAGGAGCATGGGCTTGTAAAAGCAGTGGCTGGTGATACAGATATGCTGCAGGGTGTATTTGAAAACCTCTATGATAATGCTGTGCAATCCATGCAGGGGCAGGGTGTCATTGATATTGAAACCGGATTGGTTGATGTGCCCTTGGCTGAAGGGGCGGATGATCAGGCAAGTGAAACGATGGCTGAAATTCGTGTGCGTGATCAGGGCTGTGGTATGAGTGAAACGTTTATTCGCCTGCGCCTGTTTCGTCTGTTTGCGACCAGTAAAAGCAATGGGCTTGGTGTTGGTCTCTATTTGAGTCGCAGAATTGTGCAAGCCCACGGTGGAACTATTACGGCAGAAAGTGAGGGGGCGGGCAAAGGTTCCACCTTCATTGTGCGCCTACCTTTGTGGCACTCTTAGGGTCAGGGTAATCGCATTAAAATGTTTAAAAGCATTTACCGCAAAGGACGCAGAGTTACGCAAAGTAAAGACAAAAACAGATGCAAGCTTCAACTGTTGCTCTCAGGTTAGCATTGTTTTTTTAATCATGGTACTGACTTCTCTGCGTAATTCTGCGTACTCAGCTGGTACATTAGTCAACTGTATATCTCATCTATATGCAACCACTAAACAAATATTAAGCCTGTGCCAACCCCCTAGTTAGCTGCATTAGTCAAGTTCAGTCAGTGCCATATATCAAAAAATAACGGTATTCATCCATGCTTTTAGTGCGGCTATCTATCCCCATCGGTCTTTTTAAGCTCAGCTATAACCGTATAATGCTGTTGATCTTCAGAGAGCTGATAAGTCATATCTGTTAGCTGTTTCAGCACAGCAAAATGAGAAGAAGCCTCCTCTGTGGCTAAAAGCTCAGCCCAAGTCGGGTAACGGCCGTGATCGCTGTAAAAAACCTCGCAGCTTACATCAAACCAGGCCAACTCCATTTTCAATGCCGCCTTTGGGTTTTCAATATGCCTTGCATCATAGGCTGTCGATGCGGTATCAATGGTGACTGTGGATAGGCCCAATCCCATCAGTAAAAGTACTATCGCAAGCATTTTCCTGCCCAAACGATACAAATAGACCCCAGCACCAACAAACCAGATGCAGAATGTCAGCAAAATAATCCAGACCAACGGCTGCTTGCCGTAGGATATATGCCTTTCCCGCCAGAGGATCATCAAGGCCATCAACAGGCCAAGCCCAATATAAATCACCAACAAAGGCTGCAACATGGATGCGGCACTGGACTGTAATGAGCCATACAATGCAAACTGAGGCACAACCAGTGCGACCAGCAACAATGCCAATGCCGGAATCAGCATAAACAGCCATAGCCATACGCGCGAAGAGAGCCGCAATTAGTTCACCTTCTGATATGCAAAAGTGTTCAGATTCACCTGGAAAAATGCATATTCACCCCACCAACTGCAATCGGTGCACAGGCTTAGATGCAACTGATCGCCATCAAGTTGCATATCTCCGGGCAAAAACAAATAACGTTTCGAGCTGCCTTCATTCGGCACATCATAAAAAGATTGCCACACACCCGTATGTTTATTCTGCATCAGCATCACGCCCCATGAGTTATCCACGCTTTCCTGATAATACAGCGATATAATGCGCCAATGCTCATTTTCAGCCTCGGTTTCCAGATGGAACTCCGCCACATCAATGCTATCCACTTCGTCATGTTCTTCATCATCGAGTAATGGGGTAGGCAATGGCGTATTCAGTTTTTCAAACAGCGCAGCGGTTGCATCAAAGTCGAAAGCCACCACCTTGCTGCCTAGCGTCTTCGCTGTTGTTTTTGGCGGTTGTAGCTTCAAATATATTGCGCGAACGGATTCACGCTTATCCTGCACTGCCTGAAGCTGTTTTTGCACCGATTGAAGGGAGCAGCTACCATCCACAAAGCGTGAATCAGCAGCCAACGATGCAAACCGGCTATTTTCCTGATCGTAATACACAAAGAGGATATTTTTCCGATCGCCCCAAGCTGTCCCTCCCCGGCTCCTGGAGAACACCATTTGATCCAGCTTCGTATCCGGATCCCTGCAAATGCCGTCAATGCTAATACGACTGTAATTCAGCTTACCCGCATCAACCACCTCAATAGCAGCTTCCTGACTATCCGCCGCTTGATACAGCAGTCGCAAATCTTTCGACCAATCCCAACGCTGCATAAAGCCTTGTGCACACGTGTATGCATGCTGTTCATCATGGATCAGTTTCGATTGCAGAATAAGCGTATCCATTCGCGCTGTATCAATAAAGTGTCCAGAGAATGACTCTTTGCAAAGCTCTTGATTGGCATCAAGTATTTCAGATGCAGACGCAGTATACGAACATAGCAGCAATACAGCACACCAGATTATCGACATCTCATTACCCCACCCTGATTTGTTGCCTAAGCTTAGCATCTTTAGCAGCCATATTCATAGAAAGGGAAAGTTTCATGCCTGCGAGCAAAGTAGCTTTTAATGGCAGAGCACTTACGATCCTCAATATTCAAAAGGAGGACAATCATGAATCCGGTCAATCTACCTGGCGAAGCAGCAGGCACAGATAAACAAAACGAAGAGAGGCTGAATGATGTGATGCTGACGCTAAAAGAGAGCCTGATGATCACAGGCATGGCCAAAGAGGCGGATATCCAAGGGCTGGATGATGTCTTGATCGACAGCCTCGAAAAGAAAATCATTCCAGGCGAGAAATTTGCCACAGCGTACCGCAGTTTCTTGCGCATTTTTGGTCGCGGTGCGGGCTGGTTTTTTCAGGGTACGGATATCTTTTACCCTGATATTCTGGAGAACAAACAGGCATTTCTCGCTACTTTCCCGGATGGAGATAAACAGTTTCCCAAACGCAAAGTGTGCAAGCAGAAATGCCATGTGTTTGCTATGCATCAGGGTTATCTGTTCTGGTATTTCGATTTACGCCAGATTACTCATGACGGCAATCCGCCAGTCTCCTGCATTCAGGATGATGGCAATGTTCTCGTGGACTATAACAGTAGTTTTACGGAGTTTCTTGTCAAAGAATTTGAACACCAACTTGCTGCACTTCAAAGCTGTGAAGAGCTACCGTAATCTGAACCTCTACAATAAAATGATAACTATGGAGCCACTTGCAAAAGTCGTGAGCGGCAATCTACTTCCCCACTTTGGCGTATTTTCAGGCTGAATCTTCGCGGCATGGAACCACCATGCAGCTCAATCCAGCCTTAAAACTCACTCAAAGTGGGATTGCATCTTATCCACCCAGACTTTTGCAAGTAGCTCTATGCTCAGCATGATTCAAAATCATCGAGATTCCGTACATTTCAAACTATTGATTCATCATTTCCTGGGTTGTTATAGAGGGAACAGGTACAAAGGATGCACCGCTACGTTCTATATATTGTCGCGTTGCAGCAGGAACATTGATTTCTTTTAAACTGTAAACTTTCTTTGAGCCCGACAAAGAAAGTATGCCAACCTCAAAAAAACCTGTTATCCTAAAAAAAGTAATACCCATGCTGTAGTTGTTTACATCAACAGAAACTTTATCCAAGAAGGTAAACACAAAACGATTGGCACATCCCGCATCAACATCATCTTGCCCTAAAGGATAGGGCAAACGCTCACCGGCAATATCACCAATAGCAATTTTATCTATATCAATATGACACTTTTCAATGATTTCATAGTTTTCTGGAATACTAACATCAGCCTCAAATTTACTGTTTAAATAAACATGTTCTGATTCATGTTTGGATATTTGTTTGCGGCTGGGGTGTCTGTTTATCGATAGCGTGAGTTATGTACTGTGTCACTAGAATTAAGCCTTCCTTAAAAGTCACCCTTATGACAGCGCTGGGATGTGCCACACCTTCCCGGGAATATGATGACGACTTGCTCTCGGCATGTTTCCTCCCTTAAAACAACCTTTTCGACATCAAAAAGCTGCTTCTAAGCCCTTATT
>CAYZJL010000043.1:0-13534 GCA_964478615.1 uncultured Zetaproteobacteria bacterium | reverse complement strand
CAGTCAACCCTGAAGATGGTCGTTTGATTGTGATTGAGATGAATCCGCGTGTATCGCGCTCATCTGCTTTGGCCTCCAAAGCTACAGGTTTCCCGATTGCGAAAATCGCTGCCAAGTTGGCTGTGGGTTATACGCTGGATGAGATCCGCAATGATATTACCGGTGAAACATACGCTGCGTTTGAACCAACCATTGATTACGTGGTGACCAAACTTCCACGTTTTGCATTTGAGAAGTTCCCAGGTGCGGATACACGGCTGACCACGCAGATGAAATCAGTCGGTGAAGTGATGGCGATTGGTCGCTCATTCACCGAAAGCCTTGGTAAAGCGATGCGCGGTCTGGAAGCAAGCTCATGTGGTTTTGATAAACAGATACCTGACGATGTTGATGCTGCAGCTTTTTTGCAGGAGATGCTGGCGGTGCCTGGTGCAGAACGGTTGTGGTGGGTTGGTGAAGCGCTGAGAGCAGGCTGGTCTGAAGAGAAAGTATTTAATGTCACCAAAATCGATCCATGGTTTGTACGTGAAATTGCAACCGTCATTGGTTTTGAACAATCATTAGTCGGCCGCAATGTGGCTGGTCTCTCTGCTATGGAATGGAAACAGCTCAAGCGTGAAGGTTTGTCAGATATGCGTTTGGCTCAATTATTGGGCTGTGATGAAGCAGAGGTGCGTACAACACGTTCAGCAGCAGGTGTGAACCCAGTGTTTAAACGTGTGGATACCTGTGCAGCAGAATTTGAAGCCAAAACACCGTACCTATATTCCGCTTATGAAGAAGAGTGCGAAGCTGCTCCGACCGATAAGAAGAAGATCATCGTCCTGGGTGGTGGCCCGAACCGTATCGGACAGGGCATTGAATTTGATTACTGCTGTGTACATGCAGCATTCGCTCTATCTGAAGATGGTTATGAAACCATCATGGTGAACTGTAATCCGGAAACGGTATCAACCGATTATGATACATCCGATCGTCTCTACTTTGAGCCGTTAACGTTTGAAGATGTGATGGCCATTGTTGATATTGAGAAACCATTTGGTGTGATTGTGCAGTTTGGTGGTCAGACACCGTTGAAGCTGGCTGAATCTCTGGAAGCTGCCGGTGTGCCGATTATTGGTACGAGTCCTGATATGATCGATCTGGCCGAAGATCGTGAACGTTTCCAGCAGCTACTGCATGATCTCAAGTTAAAGCAGCCTGAAAACGGTACGGCGCGTTCAACTGAAGAAGCTATCGCTGTAGCCAACGAGATCGGTTATCCGGTTGTTGTGCGCCCATCCTATGTGTTGGGTGGGCGAGCCATGCAGATTGTTCATAATGAAAAAGGTCTGCTGCGGTATATGAAAGAAGCGGTGCAGGCATCGCCTGATCATCCGGTATTGCTGGATCGTTTTCTGAATTCTGCCATTGAACTGGATGTGGATGCACTGGTTGATGGTGAGAGAGTCGTGATGGGTGGCATCATGGAACATATTGAAGAAGCTGGCGTGCATTCCGGTGATTCGGCCTGTTGTTTGCCGCCACATTCGATTTCAGATGAGATTATTGCAGAAGTGACGCGTCAAACCACAGCACTTGGTCTGGCTCTGAATGTGAAGGGATTGATGAATATTCAGTTCGCTATTCAGGGCGATGTTATTTATGTCCTGGAAGTGAATCCACGTGCCAGCCGTACGGTACCATTTGTATCCAAAGCGACAGGTAAACCGCTGGCCAAGATTGCAGCGCGTATTATGGTCGGTCAATCACTGGCTGATCAGGGGATTGATGAGATTCCGCAGCCGACACACTTCCTTGCAGTCAAAGAAGCGGTGTTCCCCTTTGTGAAATTTCGTGGTGCTGATTCACTGCTTAGCCCTGAAATGAAGTCTACCGGTGAGGTGATGGGCATTTCTGAAACCTTTACCGCTGCATTTTCCAAGGCGCAGCTGGGGGCGGGTGTACTGTTGCCTGAATCCGGTCGTGCATTTATTTCTGTGCGTGAACAGGATAAGTCCGATGTCATTGAAATTGCCCGTCTGCTTGCAGATAGCGGTTTTGAACTGCTGGCAACCAGCGGCACACATCAGACATTAACTGACGCAGGTTTGAGAGTTGAAAGTGTTGCCAAAGTAACCGATGGTACACGACCGCATTGTGTTGACCGTCTGCTTAGTGATGATGTGAGCTTGGTTATCAATACCACTGAGGGTGAGCAGGCTATTAAAGCTTCCAAGTCTATCCGGCAGGCAACACTGGATCGTGGAATTGCGTATTTCACCACTATGGCCGGTGGTCTTGCTGCAGCACAGGCTATTGCTGGGCAATCTGATGTAACACTTGTGAAAAGCATTCAGGAATACCATACAACACAATAACAGTTAAAATAACAAAGAGGAAAGAGGTAAGCTAAAATATGGAACGAGTGCCAATGACTAGGCAAGGCGCGGAAGCCTTGAAAAAGACTGTCGCGTATTTGAAAGGTGAAAAAAGGCACAAGATTGTGGCGGCAATCGAAGAAGCACGCGCGCATGGTGATTTGTCAGAAAATGCCGAATACCATGCTGCCAAAGAAGAGCAGGGCATGAATGAAGCACGTGTGAAAGATATGGAAGATAAGATTGCGCGGGCTCAAATTATTGATCCGGCTACGATTGTATCTGAAAAGGTAGTGTTCGGTGCAACCGTAGAATTGATTGATATGGATGAAGGCACTGAAATGACATACCAGATTGTCGGTGTTGATGAATCCGATATTGAGCAGGGTAAAATTTCTATTACGTCACCCATGGCGCGTGCCATGATTGGTAAGGAAGAGGGTGATGTGGCTGCCGTGCAAGCGCCTGGTGGAGAACGAGAATATGAGATTCAGTCCATTGAATATGTGTAAATGCTGAGGACTGTAAGTCATGATGGAACTGGTGAGCAATGGTAACGGTTGATTGTATTCGTATCGGTGCAGTGCGATTGTGTCTGGGTCTGATACTGGGCTTGCTGGTCGTGCCCGGTTACGTGGTTGCACCGCTACTGTTTGCCAAAGCGGGCTCTGCTTCACTGGCTGGCGCATTGGCCGGTGATGTTTTTCACATGGCCAATATAAGCATTCTCTTTTTGGTGGCTGCTGTGTTGGTGTTCTGGTTCCGCATGCAAAAAACCGGTGCAGTCATTGGACAGGTCCGTTGGTTATCATTAATTGTTATCGTGTTAATGGTGGTAGGTAATGAGTTTGGTGTATCACCTGTTATTGCTGACCTCAAGTCTGCGGCAGGGCCGATTGATGCACTGGCCAAGGATGATCCACAGCGTGCCCTGTTCGGCTTATGGCATGGGGTAAGTGCAGTGTTCCATCTGATAGCTTCGCTGGCTGCGGTACTTTTACTTGCGTCGGGAGCTATACGTCCTACACAGACACAGAGTGCTAACAGCTGATGAGTCTGTTTTCAGCCTGGTTGCGCAATCGCTTGTCAGACACAGAGCTGGTGATGCTGTTATCATCACTGTTGGTTATTTTTGTACTGCTTGTCTTCACGGCACCCGTGCTGGCTCCAGTGTTGTTGGCGATTGCACTGGCCTATGTGCTTGATGGCGTTGTTGAACTGCTAGCGCGCTGTAAACTGCCTCGCATGCTGGCGATCAGTGTGGCTGGTGGCGGTGCCATGCTGATGCTGATGTTCACCATATTGGCAGTATTACCATTGTTAACTGAGCAGGTTGGTCGTCTGGTTTCTCACGCTCCACAATATGTGCAATCGATGCGCGATATGCTGCAGCAGTTACAGGCTAACCATGCTGAGTGGATTAATCCCCTCTATATCCAGAAATTGATTGCCGCGATTGCAGCGCAACTGCAGGAGTGGGGTGGGGCGTTGTTAAGCATGTCCATCGCTTCTATTCCGGGCATGATTACGCTACTGGTGTATGCGGTACTGGTGCCGGTGATGGTGTTCTTTTTCTTGAAAGATAAAGAGCTTATCATCTCCTGGGGTCAACAGTTTTTACCAAAAGATCTTACCTTGTTGCAACGTGTCTGGTCGGAACTGGATACCCAGATTGGTAATTATATCCGTGGTAAGTTCTGGGAAGCCTTGATTGTTACGGTGGTGATGTGGCTGGTCTATTGGTGGATGGGCCATGAGTATGCGTTGCTGCTGGCTGTATTGACCGGTGTCTCTGTCTGGATTCCATTCGTTGGTGCTGCGGTGGTTACCTTTCCGGTTATTCTGTTGTCATTTTTTCAATGGGGATGGACCGATACCATGGCCTATGCAGTACTGGCCTATGCGATTGTACAGACCATTGATGCCAATGTAGTGGTGCCTTGGTTGTTTTCAGAGATCGTCAACCTGCATCCGGTAGCTATTATCGTGGCGATTCTGATGTTTGGTAGTCTGTGGGGTATTATTGGTGTGATTATTGCCATACCGATGGCGGCATTGGTGAAAAGTGTGGTCTCTATTGTGTTGGAAAGACGTTCAGAGAGTGTGATCATGGAAACAGAGTTAGATTGACAGGGGCTGGGTGGCTTTTAGCGTGCCCGCCTTACTATGAGGCAACGCATTGTATTGTGAAAAGAGGATTAGAGCATGAATGATAAAACATCTGAAAAGGTAACTGTGATGCCTGAAGAGAATGCACCACTGAAAGAAGAGATGGATGAACTCAAACGTGAAATGCGTTCGGCGAAATGGTCCGACTGGGTCCAGTCACATCAGAAAGAGATTACTGGTGCAGTAGCAGGCCTGGTGATTGTATTGATGCTCAGTGGTTTGTGGATTGAGAGAGAGCGTTCACAAAGCGAAACAGCGGCAACGTTGTATCAGCAGGCGATCAATACTACAGATAATGCCGAAAAAAAGGCTTTGCTTGAGAGTGTGCTTAAACAGTTTACGTCTAATAGTTATGCTGCTTTGGCAAGTATGCAGTTAGCTCGTGTAGATCAGGCCAATGCTGAAAAGCATCTGCAGAGACTGCTTCAACATGGCAAGGTGATGGAAGAGTGGGCTTGGCAGGCACGACTGGATTTGGCTGAGATAAAAATTGCTAAAGGTGATAAAGCTGCAGCAAAAGTCTTGCTGGAAAAGATTGTCGGTAAACAATATCAGCAGCTGCGTTATTATCTATTGTCGACATTGGCAGATGATGCGGCTGAAAAAACAACACTGTTGCAGAAGGCACTTGATGCTGAATCCAATGATGCTGTGTTAAAACAGAAGATTGAAACATTGCTACCACAGCAAACGCTCTGATTCAGGTCTCTTGATGTCACTTCCTATGCGTACCTCTCTTATCACGATCTCCAGTGTGATGATGTTGTCGGCCTGTTCGACGCTTTCATCGCTGTGGTCAGATCAGACAGAAACTGAAACCGCGATAGCACAGACTACTGCCTTAAACCATGACAATGGCCCCAGTGTTCAGGCTATCGATACTCATGTTGCTGCTTCCACTGGTCCGATTGATCTATTGTGGAGTAATAATGTAGATCAGCGCAGACCAGCTTCGTCGTCGGGCTTTAGTGTGCCTGCTGCATTGCAGACGGTGCAGGGTGAACGTATTGTTGTTGGTGGACAGGATAAGCGTGTGCGTATTTATGATAGAGACGGTAGTGAGCTTGGCCGTATCGCGTTGAATGATGCCTGTGAATCTGCTGCATTGCAGTTGTCGAATGGTTTAGTTGTGCTCGGTGATCTGGGTGGGACGATTTACGGCCTTGATATTGAACATGTGAAAGTGATCTGGTCAGTGAATCTCTCCTCCGCTCTGATTGGTAGTCCGGTTGCAGTAGCGGATGGTTTTATTATTCAGACATCGAATAATCAACTGTACCGCTTTAGTAATGATGGTAAGAAAATCTGGAGTTACTCAGGTGCTCTGGGTGGTTTGAGTATGCATTTAACACCATCTCCGGTGGTTTATAATGAGCGTGTCTATGCTGCTCTGAGCAATGGTGATGTGGTCGCTTTGAAAGTGGGTAAAGGTAGTTTTATATGGAAGCGCCAGCTGTTATTGAGTAACAAGGCATCGGTTATGAGTGAGCTGAAAGTGCCTGTTGCAATGCCACTGTTGATCAGAGCGGAGCAATCCGGTCGTGATGAAGATGTGTTGCTGGTATCTGTGTTTCAGGGCGAACTGTCATTCCTCTCCCTGCAGGATGGCTCTACATTGAGCAATCGTAACATCTCGCTCAAATCTGCACCGACATTGATTGGTGCGCAGGTGTTTGTTGCCGATACTTCAGGAGCGTTAAGTGCATTGAGTGCTCTGGATGGTCAAACTATCTGGAAGCAGCAGCTGGGGGATGGTGAGTTGACCGGCCCGGTATTGTGGCAGGGCAGTTTATGGGTGGCGGATAATCACGCTACGGTGTATCGCTTGAGCCAGACAGGGAAAATATTAGCCAGCAGAGATCTGGATGGGCGTATTGATCGCTCTCCGGTAGCTGGTAAAAACGGTGTTTTGGTGCGCAACAATCTGGGCTCCATGTACATGCTACGTTAAATCGTAGCTGGAAGGTATATTTTGACAGAAGAGATGAAGTTTGGTGAACATAAGGTAGCCCGATTGCCGGTTGTGGCGATTGTAGGGCGTCCTAATGTTGGTAAATCCACCCTGTTTAATCGCCTTGTGGGTAAACGAAAGGCTATTGTTGGTGATCGTCCTGGTGTGACTGTGGATAGACTGGAATCTGAATGTGGTTTTGGTGCGCGTGAAGTGGTGTTGGTCGATACTGGCGGCATTGGTGAAGGCACCCATGATGTGATGCAGCCTGCCATCGATGCTCAGGTTGAAGCAGCATTGCACGTTGCTGAAGTGGTTCTGTTTGTTGTCGATGCTCAGGCTGGCTCTACACCTGTAGATGATGCTATTGCAGATAAACTGCGTCGCCAGCATATGCCTGTGGTGGTGGTTGCCAATAAAGCAGAAAAACCGGGTAGTGAAATTGAATTTTTCAGGCTGGGTATGGGTGATCCGATTGCCGTATCTGCCGCGCATGGTGAAGGCATTCTCCGTTTGGTAGATCTGATTGAGCGCGTGATCCCCGATATCACAGGTGAATATTTAAGTGATCAGGAGACTAACTTGCTTGCATCGGTTGCCGTGATTGGCCGTCCGAATGTGGGTAAGTCCACGCTGATCAATGCATGGTTGGGCCGTGATCGTATGGTGGTGAGTAACATTGCAGGCACCACACGCGATGCGATTGATAGTACATTGCCGTATGACGATGGTGTGGTGCGTTTGGTGGATACTGCCGGACAGCGTAAACATGGGCGTATCTCCGATATTATTGAATTTGTCGCACGCGTAAAAGCAGTGCAGGCATTCAAACGTGCGGATGTGGCTGTGATGCTGCTGGATGGCGGAGAAGGCATTGTTGAACAGGATATGCGCCTGATGCAGCTGGCCCATGATGAAGGCTGTGCTCTGGTTGTTACCGTGAATAAGCTCGATCTGCTGACTAGTGATGAGTGGAAACATTATGCCGAACGCCTGAATTACAGGATGCGTGGCATGGCTGAGATTCCTGTCTTCCGCATTACCGCCAGTCGTCGAAAAGGCGTGAAACGTCTGCTTGATGAAGCGGTTAAAGCGGCCAAACGCAATAAGTTTGAGATTGCTACCGGTGCATTGAACCGCTGGTTAACCGACGCTCAAGAAGCCCAGCATCCACCATCTGATGGTGGTTCTCTGGTGCGTTTGAAATATGCATCGCAGACTGCGACCTGTCCGCCGAGCATCAAAATATTCTGTAATCGTCCGCAAGGGCTGAAAACCAGTTATAAGCGTTATCTTGAAATGTCGTTCAGAAAGAGCTTTGAGTTGACCGGTGTGCCGATTCGTTTTTCATTCTCGGCCAGTAAAAACCCATATGAACCAGACAAGAGGCCGAGCCTTAATAAATCGAAACAAAAACAAAAAGAAAAAAGGCGCTAGAGTATGCGCAGCTTTGAAGAGACCCGACAGGTACACTGTTCGGTAGAGGAGATGTTCGATATCGTGTTAGATATCGAAGCATATCCAGTGTTTCTTCCCTGGGTTGCGGATGCAACACTGTTAAGCAAAGAATCCGGTGAACTAACCGCTGAATTGGTGGCTGATCTGGCCGGTTCCCGTCACAGTTTTAAAACCATTGATCGTTTTGTGACCAATAAACTGATTGAGGTGCGTCTATTGGAAGGGCCGTTTCGTTTTCTGGAAAGCATCTGGACATTTGATGCCATGGATGATGGCAGCTGCAAGGTGCATTTCTCGATTGAATTTGAGTTTCGTAGCATGATGCTTGATCTGGTTGCTAGTCCGATCTTTTCAACTGCATGTAAATCTATGGTGCAGGCATTTGAACAGCGCGCACTTGAATTGAAGAAGATCAACTGATGCACGTATCTGTGGTCTATGCACTGGCGCAGGAACAGTTCATTGAAGAGCTGGATGTCGCTGAAGGCACAACAGCCGAAGAAGCAGTACACATGTCCGGTTTGCAGGATAAACACCCTGAGATTGATCTGACCGTCAATAAGCTGGGTATTTTCGCCAAGCTGGTAAAAGGCACGCAAGAATTAAAAGCAGGGGACAGGGTTGAGATTTATCGCTCTCTGCCAAGAAAACCACGCAATGCGCATGCTGCCGATGACAAAAAAGAACGCATCCGCGCCAGAAAAGCTTCCCGCGCCAGCGCTGCGTAACGCTTACTTAGCGTTTCCGCAAGAAGTCCCATATGAGCCACTTGCAAAAGTCGTGAGCAGCAATCTACTTCCCCACTTTGGCATAAAAAGGTTGGCAGAGAAAATCTCTACCAACCCACTTACAGGTATTGATAGCTGTGTACTAGTTGGTCTGCTGAATACCTGCCAGATACCAGGTTGGATCATCTGAATTTGGAGTGTGGTGGAAAATCCATACTTCATTGACTTCAGTAGTACTATCTCCATTTGCTGCACCTTCATGATCAAGTGTCTGTTCACGCAGCATGGCAGTATAGCTTATAGCCACCCATTCCAGATCTGATTCCATCCAGCTGTCAGCAATTTCAGCATTCAATGTGGCGATTTCAGTGCTGTGGGTTGTATCCTGTTGCATATCCTGGCTGATGCGATCAGCAATTTCAGGCGTACAGAATTTACGAATATCTTCAATATCACCACTGTCCCAGGCTTTTTGCATACGAATATAAATCTCTTTTGCAATGGGAAGAAACTGTTTTTTATTGATATCAGGACGAACTGCAGTGCCAGCAGGCTCACGCGGTGACGTATCGATGATGCTCTCATCACTGCTACCGAGGTTTTCACTGTTACTGCCAAAGTCGGGAGAAAAACCTCCACCTGAAGATGCACCGGCATAGGAAGCTTGCCTACCAGATGGTTTTTTGCGCAAGAAAAAGAACAGCAGGGCGATGATGCCACCGATGATCAAAATATCGAAAAAGTTGATGCCTTCAAATGCACCACCGAAGAACATTGCCCCCAGCATGCCACCCAAAGCCAGTCCACCGATCATGCCCATCATGCCTGTACGGGCAGCGCCTCGTTGGCCTGACGCTGTTGCAGATTTTGTAGGTGTAGCCTGACGCTTGGAGAAGCTGTTGGATTTGGGTTGCGACATACGCTGCTTGCCAAAGCTTGAGCCCATGCCGAAGCGTTTGGCATCAGCGTCATCTACGCCGGAAATCATCAATCCGAAGATGGCTATCATGGCCAGAGTCATCAATTTTTTCATGCATTCACCTCTATCTGTTTGTTGTTGCCTGATCATTGTCATGATCATCATATGCAAGTTGTGCGAGTTGGGCTTGAAACATTGCCTTGCGCAGTGCGCGATCCTTAATGCTTGCGACATTGAGTGCAAGCATACGCATTTCATGGAAACTGACTTTTCTGCGTTCGGGTGGTGGTTTTGATGGCTGAATACCAGCTCCGGGCATCATGCGTGTACTTATTTTGTGTACGTTCTTTAGTCCTGCATGTTTGAAACAGGCTTTGCGAATATCATCTCTAAGAAAGCGTATTTGCTGCGCCATGATGGAGTGATCAACGCCAATCCAGAGGCAAAGGCCATCATTTTCAATGGGTTGTAACTGCAAAGGCTCCGTGCGCGTAGACATCATTGTACCGATAATATGTGGCCAGGCTCTGCGTAAACGTGCAAGGCTGATCAAGGCATCGAGTGACGCTTCACCAAGAATATTGGCAAGGTTGCCGTGAATGCCTTGCAGTTTTGAACGTGGACGTCTGTTGCGGGGGGTCAAGGTGCGGTTAACGATGAAAAATCAAAACGGTAATGTTTTGCCACCAAGAATATGGGCATGCAGGTGAAATACTTCCTGACCTCCGCCTTCACGCACATTGATGATGATACGGTAACCGTCAGCCAGTTCTAACACCTCATCAGCAATATGAGCCACCCTGTCCATCAACACGCCGAGCAGGGCAGGGTCATCACAGTCAGATAGTGTGGCGACATGAATCTTGGGGATCACCAGCGCATGCGTTGGCGCTTTCGGGTGAATATCGTGAAAGGCCAGCACATGCTCATCTTCATATACCTTATTGCAGGGGATTTCTCCGGCAATGATCTTACAGAACAGACAGTTATTCATAACAGACTACTCCTTCTATGATGAAACCCTTATCCACCAACAATAGCTAACAGAACACCTGCGGCTACCGCAGAACCAATTACACCAGCCACGTTGGGTCCCATCGCATGCATGAGCAGGAAATTGTGGTGATCGCTTTCCAGCCCCACCTTATTCACTACACGTGATGCCATCGGTACAGCAGATACACCAGCTGCACCAATGAGTGGATTAATTTTCCCATCGGACATGCGATACATCACTTTACCCATCAGCACACCGGCAGCAGTACCAACACCAAATGCAATCATGCCAAGCAGCAGAATACCTAGCGTTTCAATATTCAGAAAATGACTTGCTTCCAACTTTGAACCAACAGAAAGACCAAGGAAGATGGTTACGATATTGATGATTTCATTCTGTGCAGCATTGGATAGCCGATCCACTACACCGGATTCGCGCAGCAGATTGCCAAAGGTGAGCATACCAATCAGGGGTGCTGCTGTAGGCAGGAAGATGATGCACAGTAGAAGTACGATCATTGGGAAAGCGATTTTTTCAGTTTTACTGACATGACGCAATTGTGCCATTTTGACTTTACGTTCTTTTTCCGTCGTAAGCAGTCGCATGATAGGGGGCTGAATAATGGGTACCAGCGCCATATATGAATAAGCGGCTACAGCAATGGCACCGAGCAGGTCAGGAGCAAGCTTGGAGGCCAGGAAAATAGCAGTAGGGCCATCTGCACCACCGATGATGCCGATAGCAGCAGCATCAGCGAGCGAGAACTCGAAACCTGGGATATAGTTCAATGCCAAAGCACCAATCAGGGTGGTGAAAATACCGAACTGCGCAGCAGCACCCAGCAGCAGGGTTCTTGGCATAGCAATCAAGGCACCAAAATCTGTTAATGCACCCACCCCCATAAAGATAAGCAGTGGGAATACACCTGTTTCAATACCAACGCTATAGAGTAAACCAAGCAACCCATCAGGGCCTGAGATGGCCGCAATAGGAATATTACTTAAGATGGCGCCAAAACCCATGGGCAATAACAGCAGAGGTTCATATTTTTTGACAATGGCAAGAAACAGTAACAGCACGCCAACGCCAATCATCAGTAGTTGGCCCCACTCGAAGTTGGCTATGCCTGTGGTGACCCAAAGTTTATTGAACAGTTCGCTTTCCATCATGCGATAGTGACCAGAGGCTGACCAACAGTAACAGCATCACCTTCTTTCACTTCGATGCTGATGATTTTGCCTTTATGGCTGGAGCGTACTTCAGTTTCCATTTTCATTGCTTCCATGATCAGGATGACATCACCATCGTTTACCATTTGATTCGGTGTAACCTGAATTTTAAAGATGTTACCGGCCATTGGAGCACCAACTGATGTTGTTGGAATGTTGATAGCAGGAGCGGCAGCAGGGGTGACAGGCGTTGCGGGTGCGTCAGTGGCAGGGTGCATGGATGTTACTTCACCTTCAGGTGAGACCACGACATCATAATCGTTACCATTGACTGTAATATTATAGCGTTCAGATACTGTCGGAACGATGAGATCCTCTTCTTCTTCAATCCATGGCGCTGTTTCAAAAATATCTGGATTATCACGATTTTTTAGATATTTTAATCCAATTTGCGGGAACAGGGCGTAGATCAGTACATCATCCACCAGCTTGTTGGACAGTTCAAAGCCTTTTTCAGCAGCGATGCTGGCCAGTTCCAGTGTTAATCTGTCCATTTCATCTTCAATGAGATCTGCCGGGCGACAGGTGATTGGTTTTCCACCTTCAAGCACTTTAATTTGCAGCTCACTGTTTACCGGTGCAGGTGTTTTGCCGTATTCACCTTTAAGGATGCCAAGTGTTTCCTTGGTGACGGTGCGATAGCGCTCACCCGACAAGACATTAAATACCGCCTGAGTACCAACAATTTGCGAGGTGGGTGTTACCAGAGGGATGAAACCAAGGTCTTCACGTACACGTGGAATTTCCAATAGCACTTCATCAAAACGATCATCAGCATTCTGCAATATCAACTGGCTTTCAAGATTGGTCAGCATGCCACCAGGAACCTGCGCAACCAGAATGCGCGAATCGATGCCTTTTAATGAACCTTCAAATTTTGAGTATTTTTTACGGATCTCTCTCAGATCAGCAGCAATTTCTTCCAGCCGTTGAAGATCAAGGCCTGTTGCACGTTCCTCATCTTCCATAATGGCAACAACAGATTCGGTGGCCGAATGACCATAGGTGTGGCTCATGGATGAAATGCTGGTATCAACCATGTCAACACCGGCTTCAACAGCTTTTACAATCGCTGCGGTACTCATACCGGTTGTGGCATGCGCGTGCAGTGCAACTGGAATAGCAAGAGAGGCTTTCAATCGGCCAACCAGCTCTTCAGCGGCATATGGTTTAAGCAGGCCAGACATATCTTTAATACAGATTGAATGGCACCCCATATCTTCAAGCTGTTTACCCATATCTACGGACATATCCAGCGTATGCACAGGACTGACCGTATAACAGATAGTGCCCTGCGCATGTTTACCAACGTTGAGCGTTGCTTTAACTGCGGTCTCCAGGTTGCGCATATCATTCATGGCATCAAAAATACGGAAGACATCCATGCCATTTTTAGCAGCACGTTCAACAAATGCATTTACTACATCATCAGCATAATGACGATAACCGAGAATATTCTGTCCACGGAACAGCATTTGAGAGCGGGTGTTGGGCATAGCTTCACTCAACAGGCGCAGACGTTCCCATGGGTCTTCTCCAAGATAACGGATGCAGGAATCAAAGGTTGCACCACCCCATAATTCAGCCGACCAGTAGCCCACCTTATCCAGTTTTTCTGCAATCGGTAACATGTCTTCAATGCGCATGCGTGTGGCTAATAACGATTGATGACCGTCACGAAGGACGAGTTCGGTAATTCCGAGCGGCTGATTCATCTGCAGAT
>CAYZJL010000042.1:0-13537 GCA_964478615.1 uncultured Zetaproteobacteria bacterium | reverse complement strand
TCGAGTCTGACCCCATTGATTTACTTATGGGTTTCCTCAGCTTAAAGTCTGTATTCATACCAAAGGCCTAGCCCGTACAGTGGCTGACTACCCAAGCCGCCGGCAACCCTGTTACCGACAAAACCACGAAAGCTTAAGAGGTCATGTCCAAAAGCAGGAATGCCCAATCCTGCTGTCAGGTTATAAGCCAAATTGGATCCAGGCCATTGCCAGCCCACGCTGATATCGAACAGATAGATGGGTAGACGGCCAATGGCCTCATCATTGGCAGGGGTGTCGCGCTGTAGACTCAATCCGATGCCAAACGATGAAAAGTAACTGGGGATAATACTGTTGAGTGATGCGTTTGCCATGAATTGATTGACATAAGCCGGCCTGTTTGGCTCAAGTGTGTTGGAGCCGAGTTGAGCATAGGTACGGAGTTCTATTTTTTCTTCGGCCAATGAATTCACCTGCGCAAAGCGGTGTGCCAACGTCGCGCCCAGCATATAACCCTGTCCGATACTGCCGTTATCGCCACCGCGATAGTGGTATTGGTTCCAATCCATATTGATGGCAATATATTCACGGTTGGTGATATTGGATGTCATGTTAACAGCAAATCGATGGCGCTTGCCCAACACACGGAATGCAGGTGTTTCGATCCCAAGGTCGTTGAAATCAAACTTCATGCCGATCAGCCCGCCTTGCCATGGGCGGTAGTCTGCACCTCCGCCCCATTGCAGCAGTCGATTGGGGGAGATAGCGCTGCCAGTGCGATCATTGTTGCCGAGATAAGCAAACCAATCCCATTGCCGTTGGTGTATCGTAGCTTGCAGCTTAAGGGCATATTCCTGCCCTATTTCGGGCAGTCCGTTGCCAAGATAGAGTTGTGTTTTTTTAACATAGGCTGCATAAGTCGCATTTCGACGACTATAAAATCCTTTTGTGGCCAACTCCAGCAAGTGCAGCATACCCAAGGCATGGTATTCGCTGCCGATATGTGCTGCATTGGGCACTTGGGCGATGGTGTTACGTGCCAGACGCAAAGCGGCGGTTTTCAATAGCGGCGAAGATGCATTGCTATCTTGTGCAATATTGAGTGCATGCATGATGGTTGCATCGAAATTATACAGCTGACTTTTGGCCAGCATGTATGCGCCGGCATCAATGTCCGTGGTATGGGCGATGATCTTATCAATGCGATCGATGTTATTGTGTTGCATGGCCAGTGCGAGTTGTTGCCAGACTGGGGTAGAAAGTCTGGCGGCATGCTGGCGCATCAACCAGAAGTTCGCATAAGCGGTTTGATTCATATCAAAATAATGGTGCATGGCAAATTCACGGATCAATGGGTCTTTACCGGCCGGCTTGATGATGGGGCGTACCCAATTTTCTGCATGCGGCATGCCTTTTAAACGCGCTTTTAAACGTGCAATCGCCAGCGCGATATCCAGTTCGTTCTCTTTCAGGTAGCTATCACTCATGCGGCTTTGCGGCCATTTCATATGAAAGAAATATTTTCTTAAGCGCCATGCGGCACTGGCACGGCCAGCCTTTTCAAGTGCTTCAGCGTATTGCAATGTCCAGCGCACATCGTTCGGCTTGGTGCGCATGACTTTTTTGAACCATGGCAGGGCAAGTTTGGCTTGCCCCATCTGCATATAGCTTGCAGCATAAACTTCCCAGAATTCCGGATTATCCAGTGCTTCTGCGCGCCAGAACTGCAAATGGCGCAGTAGGGCTGAATAGTTATCGGTTTGTGTGTAAACCCATAACATGGCGACTTTGACATCCACATCATCGGGATCGATGGCCAAAATAGCGCGGTATACTCTTTGCGCGGCTGTCCACTTTTTTTGGAATACCAACCAGCGTGCATTGACCAGATTGTAGCGTTTGAATCCGCGAAATAGTTTTTCTTCGGCATATGCCATGGCTAAGAAACGTTGCACATCTGTCCAGCGGTCCATTTGAATCGCAGACTCCATGGCCAATATTAAAATTTCCGGATCATGTAATTTAATCCAAGCTTCTTCACTGATTCTCAACGTTACTGCAATATCGCCTTCGTCACGCAATAGAATCATCAGGCGTCGTGCTTCCAGAGATTGCGCCAAATCATGATCCCATAGCCAGCGGTAGGCATGGAATGCATCGTCATGCGACTCAAGCATCCAGCCCAAATCGCCATAGACTTGCCAGTATCTTTTCGAACTTGCTTCACCATGGGTTACGATGAATGTACGCATTTTGAGCAATGCTTCTTCTGGCCTATCAATGGCGCTGAGCATGCGAGCCTGATTGATGATCACATCTTCGCTTAAGCCGAAACGTTGGCCAATTTGTTCCCATGCCTGCAGTGCTGCTTCTGGATCACCATTGTATTCACGCAAACGAGCCAGTGCATGCCACTTTTCAACATCATCGGGGTTGTTTTTTAAATATTCATGAATGGTCATTTCACTTTTCTTGGGCTGCCCCGTTTTCTCGAACAGAGTGGCCAGTTGTGCGTGTTCCTTTTGATTGAGGCCAAAATGCTCAGCCATATGCTGCATCAGCGTTTTGGCTGAGGCGTAATCATTCATGGCCATAGCCAAAGCAATAGCTTTTTCGCTCGCTTCCCGGTCAGGTTGATGTTGGCTGATCCAACGCCATTGTTTGAATGCTTCTTCGATGTGTCCTGTCCATTGTGCGATAGTGGCCAGTTGAATACGAGCCTGCACATCATCGGGACGCAGCTCTACTTGCTTTTGTGCCAAAGGAAAGGCTTGTTGTGGACGACCATCTGCGAGATTTAAAGCAATTAACTTTTGTAGCACTTGCACATCTTCTGGATGCTGTTTTAGCCATTGTCTTGCCCAGTATCGTGCCATAGATAATCTGCTCATAGCTTCAACCTGGGCAATGGCGAAAAACAGAAAGTCACGATGATTGGGCAGCAGCTGAATATGTTTGTCTATAATCGTTATGGCCTGTTGATTCAGGCCTTCAGCAAGATTTAATATAATCAATTTCTGTAATACGGCCACATCATGAGGGTTGTTCTTCATCCATTGCGCAGACCATTCGCGTGCTTTGGCTGACTTGGCGAGCGCTTCTGCCTGATGGATAGCAAAGAGGAGAAAGTCACGATGGTCGGGGCGTTGTTGAATATGACGATCCAACACAGTGATGGCTTGTTGATGAAGCCCTGCTGCAATCATTTGTTGAATGGCATTCTGAATACCTTCGAGTTCCCCGCTTAATTCTGCCAGATGCAACTGAACCTTAACGGCTTTCTCACTATCCTCTGCGGCTAAATACCATTTCACTGTTTGTTTTAACCATTTTTTTTGTTGTGCTGGGTCTTTTTTAGCCATGTGGAGATAGGTGTTTGCAGCCGATGCGGGTTGATGGGCTTGCAATAGCAGTTTGGCAATGGCCTCCCATTGTTCGATTGAAATCGCATCTTCAGGCAAACCGCGCAATTGTTGCAGTGCAGTGCTGACAGACTGTTGTAACGCTTTTTCGGCTGGGGCTTTGAGCAGATCACGAGCGCGTAAATTAAAATCCAAATAGGCAAGTTTGGTTGCGCCAACGGAGGCGGGGAATTGCTGTAGTTGCGTTCTGGCTTTATCAAATTCTCCCAGACTTATTAATTGCTCGGCATAACGCATGCGTAAGGTGGTGTTGCCAGGTGCAGCACGCACCAAGGCTTGCAAGTATGCCAAGGATACTGCGTCAGCTTGATCTGTGGTTTCCATATCCGTGAGAAATGAGGTTTTAGGCAGCACAGCAAATAGGGCGGCAGCGGCAATCAGCAGCAATGCGATCAGCCCTACAGCAGAAACAATGGCCGGTTGTTTAGGGGCAGAGGAGGGTGGCATTGCCTGTGTCCTTATGTTTTAAGCGGAATATATAACCGCCGGAAACATTTTGCGGGTTTAATGTGCTGTTTTTCCATTGCAAGGTGCAGGCTTGGCTGATTTGAAAGACAATCGGCATCGCGCCTTGTAAACGCAGGCGAATGTTGCGGCTCTGTTGATTCCACTGTGTCACGGCAGCATTGGATTTGATCAGATAGGCGCCATTCGTTTTGTTATCTTGCAGTGATAAAATGTAACGGCCTGAATGCGCCCCATGCAAATGCACATAACGCCCTTGCGGTGTTTGGCGCACACCAATCACGCCCCGTGAATGCGATAGTTTTGGCCAGCCCAGCTGTTGCGGCAGTCGCAGTGTTTTCAGTGCTTCGGGTGCATGCAGTAGCCATGCATTGTCATGCGTGCGGCGAGCCAGAGTGGCTTGGTAAAAGCCTTCGACTTTGGCGACATAATCACTGACAGGCAGTGGCATGGTTTCTTGTTTGATGGCCCAGTCATAGACCCGTTCTAAGGCAGATAAAGCGGCGAAATCTGAACCTGAATAAAAATGGTAATAAATATCCAATGCTTTTAAGCGGCGCGGCAAGTCGGTGAGTTTGAATGTTTCAATCACCCGTTCAAAGCCGTAACGCGGGCCTTTCCATAGATCGGTATAGATATTTTCATTCATGATGGGAGCGTAGATTTGTAGTTCTTGGCCAACGGGACGGGCAATGGCGGAGACATTGGTCAGTGAGAAATTGGCATTGATGATGGCCGTATGGCCACCATTCATACTTTTTACGCCTGCTTCTCTGGCCAGTTTCAGAGCCTCTTCACCGGGCAATGCATCACCGCTCCACAGAAAGGTCTGCAGTGGTTTGTTGGGGGGTGCCAGATGGGTATTGATATATTGAACTGATCCGTCAATTTCTTGCTTTAAACTGTATTGGTAGCCGGGGATGGTTAAACGCTGATGCGGATCAGTAGCCACCTTCTCCCAATTGAAGGGGTGCGAGTATGTGTGCGATGCAACCTCGACATGCGGCAGTTTGAATATCTTCTTCGCAATACTGCGCATGGCTGCGGCACGTTTGGGGTAAAGGCCGTGATCGGGCATTTGACTGGTGATGACTGAAACGGTTGCCGGCAGGGGATAACGGCGTAAAATTTTATCGTAAATTACTTTGATCGCTAAGGGGCTGCCGGGCATGACCGCCTTGGATGCAGCACCGTCTCCATCGATGTGTGTCATCAGCAAGCGCTGGCCATTTTCAGTGCTTACATCAAACATCGGGATAGCTGGGTTTTGCAAAGCTTTGCTTAGAAAGTCAAAAATATTCAGACGCCACTTGCGTTGTTCGTCCAATGATTCTTCGAGCACGTAAGGGGCAAGTGCCAAGCCGCCCCAAGGTGCTGTCAGCACCACATCGATTTGTTTGCTATTGGCATCCTCAATGCGTTCATGCACGTCGATGGCAGGATCAACGGCATGCAACATCGCCAAGCCCCGAGACAATGGTTTAGGTTTGGCTTCCATCTGTGCCAAGGGATCAGACTTGATGATGCGTACCGGTCTTTTTATTTTACCCGGAAGGCGTATTAAACCCAGTTTTTTTAAAAACGCTTTATTGACCGGCATGCCGATACTGTTGAACAGCACGACAGGTACTTTTCTATCAACTTGCAGTGCGATCCAATCCATCAAACGCTGCGGATCATTGATACTGGCATCACCAAACCAAGTCACCACACCAGCATAACGACCGATCAACGAACGGCTTGGCAGCCATTCGCGGACATTGTGATATTCGATGCTATAACCCATATATTCCAATGGCATGGCCAGCAGCCGATGGGCTGTAGAGTGCGCCAACTCGCCTTCCTGTTTGTCATAAAGCAATAGAATTTTGCGTGGGATGATTTCGACGCTGCCGACACCGAGCATGTCCAAAGCTATATTACTGACCCAGGGTGAAAAGCCCAAATCAATAATTTTTTTGGCTGTGGCGCGAGCCAGATCACGCTCGGTAGGGGCGACATAGTCGATCACATAAATGGGTAAATGATATTGTTGCTGAATAGATTGCAGCTTGTTTTTTAACCATTGATGAGCTGGATTTTCAACTGCGACAAAGTTATTTGTGGAACCGTTCCATGTTTGGAATAGAGATTCAGCGACCACGCCATGCACAACATCATGCACATCAGCCACAACATCAAAGCCTCGGTTTAATAGCATTTTTATGTCTGGGAATTGCTGATGAATGCCTTGGATCAATTGCGCCAAACCACGGCGTTGTGTTTCTACATCATGTTCTTTGGTCAGTAGATGGAAGCTGTCCAGTGTATCCAAGAACACACCTGAAAAACCTTGTTTTAACAATGGCGCAATGCGTTTATTTTGCACAAACCGATGCCAACCTTCATTGCTCAGATCGACAATCTCACTGTCCCAGTTTTTGTTTTTGCCAATGATCCAGCTTTGATCCAACTGTTTGTACCACGGGCGCTGGCGCCGCACTTCACCAATGCTGATGTAAGCCAGCACTTCGACCCCGGCATCTGTCAATGCTTTTAGATTTTGCGCGGACATATACGTCGGTTCAACCACTACTTGATCAAACATCATCAATTCTTCTACAGGCACCTGATCAGCATAATAAAAGGCAATGCTTTTATTTTGCGTGGCATATTTTCCATTTGCCGCCAGCGCTTGCTCGCTACCTAGAATACTGAGTAGCGCCAAACAACAGAGAAGGACTATTGCGTTTAAACGCGGCAATATCGGCATTGAATTATTGCGTAGCATCCCATAATCGGCGCAGGCCATCTTGCGGGGATGTTTCGGCCTGTATGCCGAGCTGGTGATGCATGTGTTCAACATTGGCTGCTGAAAGGCGAATATCACCATCTCTGGCCGGCTGAAACTTAATGTTAGGCGGGGCAGAAAAACTGCCCAAAATATCAGCCAAATCGAGTAAGGTAATCGAATGGCCAGTAGCTACATTGCACACGCCATGATGCTCGCCAAACAATGCTTCTTCGTTGGCGCGTGCGACATCGCCGACATAAATAAAGTCGCGTGTTTGTTTGCCGTCACCGAAAATATTGATGGTTTCAGACTGTTGCAAACGCGCCACAAAAATAGAGATGACACCGGCATAATGCGATGATGGGTCTTGGCGCGGGCCATAGACATTGAAATAGCGCACGCCGAAACAGGATAAATCATGCAAACCGTGAAACAGCGAGGCATATTGTTCATCCACCTGTTTTTCCAAGCCATAGGGTGAAATCGGTGAGGGTGCTGCCGCAGCTTCGCTAATCGGTAATGTTTTCGGATTACCATAAATGGCTGCCGATGAGGCATAGACCACGCGTTTGATATTTTGTTTCACAGCAGCTTCGAGCACATTCACAAAGCCCAGAATGTTTTGCTGACATGAAAACCCACTGTCTTTGATCGATAAATCGACCGACACTTGTGCAGCCAGATGTAAACAACGATCCACGCCCTGCATGGCGGCTTGCACATCTTCGGGTTGGCAAATATCGCCAACCATCAATTCCAGATTGGGATGATCCAAGGGCAGGTTTTCACGTTTCCCAGCCGAAAGATTATCCAACACACGCACTTTGCAGCCGCGAGCCAATAAACGTTCGACAGAATGTGAACCAATAAAACCGGCACCACCGGTGACTAAGATATGATCCATATTGATCTCCTTTTATTCAGCTGATTAAAAACTTAATGTGACTATTCAGATTGCCGCTGATTTATTCGAGGACAAGGCAGAAAAGCACAGCTTACTACTGTAAGTGAGCATTTTCTCACGCAGGCATCGGGTAAATCAGTGGTGAGCTGGATAATCACACCTGTAGCATGAATGTTTCGTATAGTAATTTGTTAAACTTCTTTGAAATGATGATCACTGCGACCGAACAGGAAAGTAATAATGCGACCACAAACCCATAACCGTAAAATAATGGCCCCAACCATTGTGATAGTAGTGTTAGCAATACATTGGCCACAAAAAACAGCAGGCATAAAGCCAGCGCAAGGGCACGTTTATCAAGATAAAAAAGCACATTGAGCAAGGCCATGAATAAGACCTGCAATGAAACACCAATCAGATCGATATAAAACAGTGGTAAATATAATTTCGAAATGCCAAGTGCAGTCAGGGCATAGGGTGCCATCAAGGCGGCCAGCAGAATGGTGATGCTTTGTACTTTGAAGATTTCATAAATACCATGGCGAACAGTGAGTACCATGCTATCACGGTAATGGTATAGCTCGTTCAATGTACCGCCATCACGAACGGAATCGTAAAACAACTCATATTGTTCGACAAAATCGGTTTCCATGCGCACCAGAAATACCGCCATGCCGGGGATAATGCACAGGTATGCCAGAAACAGAGGTAGATCATAAATAAATGAGGCGCGTAAAGGGCCTATGATGGCTTCGGAGGTGGCGGGATTGTACCAGAATATTATTTTATCAGCCCATATGCCCAAATTAAGTACGATGCCGGTTGCAGCCAAACTGTAAAAACAGCGCTGCGGATTGAGGAAATCAAAATCCAGCATGCAATCTGATGGATATTCACGAATCACCAGCCACAGCAGTATAAACAACAACAGCGCTTGACCGATCACGAAACCAAACAGAATACTATGCAGGCCTTGGTTGATCAGCAGCAAAACCAGAATAACCGTTACACCATAGGCGATAAAAAAGCCCCATAAAATGGCGCGGTATTCTTTCATGCCATTGAGGAAAACGACCACAATCCATAAATTGGAAAGGGTGACAAAGCCCATGAACATCAGGATTTCATAAAAGATGTCTTCATGAAATAGGAATACCATGGCTGCACCGGCAGTTGCTGCAGAGATAAGCGAGATAAACACCATCGAGCCGAATAAATTGGGCAATATCTTTTCGCGTTTGTTCTCAAATAGGCGGTCGGAGGTATAGCGGGTATACATCAGCTGCAAGCCGCCGGAGAGTATTAATGAGGAGGCGACCAGATAGGTGATGGAAACCAGTAATTGCATGACATTGGCATCTTTATCATCCAAGAAATGGGTAATAATACCAATTGCCATGATGCCGACGATGGAAATAACCCAAGGCCCGGAGCTGATAACGCCGGCATAGGCATAGGCGCGCAATACACCGAATTTCTTATCATCGGATAATAGGCGACGCAGCTCAAAGCCAATGCCTGCCATTAACTTTTACTCAGTTTCTGATACAGGCTGCGGTAGGCGCCATACATGATTTCTTCGGTGTAAAATGTTTCGACGCGGGCAATGCCTGCCTGTTGAGCTTTTTGCCAATGCTCGCGATCGGTCAACAATGCGATGATGGCATCGGCAGTGGCATCTGGATTGGCAATGGATACCACTTCACCGGCTGCACCCAAGGCTTCATCGGCTTCACCAGAACCATACATCAGCTCATGACAAGAGCCGACATTGGTGGCGACCGAGGGTACACCGCAGGCGAAGCCCTCCAGCATCACCAGCGGCAAGGCTTCACTGATGGATGTCAATACATTGACGCCCATTTGGGGGAACATTTGATCGACCTGTTGCATGCCCAGAAAACGAACTTTGTCTTCCAGCCCCATGCTTTTTACCAGTGCATGGCAATCGGCTGAATATTCCGGGTCTTCATTGTCGGGGCCGATAATCCATCCCTCAGCCGTAGGCAGGTGGTGACAAACCTTGTGAATGGCTCGGATAAAGGTTTTGATATCTTTGATGGGCACAACGCGACCCACCAAACCAGCGATCAGCGGTGTTTCATCGGGGCGGTTTTCACGTGCCTCCAGAAAACGTGAGATCTTGATGCCGTTCGGGATGACTGCCGTTTTTTCAGCACTGGCACCATCTTGTATTTGGCGCTGACGGTTGCCCTCATAAAGTGAGACAATATCGGTTGCGGCCTGATAAGACATATGCCCGATACCTTCAAAAAAGCGCATCCATAATTGCCGGATATAATTGACTTCAACATCAACACCACCGGAAAAGGCATCGCTGAACTCTTTAACCCATTCAGCCTGCGCCAGATCAATTTTTCGTTCTTTGGTGTAGATGCCATGTTCTGAGATCAATAGGGGAGACTGTTGGCGCAGAGCAATCAGCGCACCGAGAAAACCAGCATAGCCAGTTGAAATAGTGTGATAGAATTTGCTTTTGGGGATGTTTCTGGCTACTTGATCCAGCATGAACACGGGCGAATGAATGGTGCGAATGGTCCAGAAATAATCGACAAAAGAAGGTGCTGTACAATGCTCCTGATATTGGTCGCTGATAAATGACCAGGCTTCTTCACTGCACAGAAAGTCATTTTGTGAAATACCATCTTTGTCATTACCGACTAAATTGATGACCGACGCCAGCGCATCGCCTGTTGGCATATCGTGTGAGCGCATATCCTTATGCAAACATTTCATTTGCTGAAAGGCTTTGGCGTTGCCGCTACATGTTTTGAGTTTCTTGCTCTTGGGGCGCGTGGCATCAACGAAATAATGGGTTTCCAAATGTACAACATTATCAGGCAGGGTATATTTCATGCCGCTGTAATGAGCCGGGTCGCCACCAATAAACACCAGCGCAAAGGTATATTCTGATAGCCCTTGTATCATTTGATGCACCCAGCTGGACACACCGCCCTGAATAAATGGATAGGTGCCTTCTAGCAGTAGGGTGACATCGGCCTCGGTGTCGTGGTGTAATAATACAGTCATTAGTGTGTTGTCCAAGTGTGTACAAGCGTTGGAATAGGGGTGTTGCCTTCGCAGACTTCATTCAGCTTGTTCAGCAGTTTACGTACGGCAATAAAATCACGCTGCTCATAAGCGATTTCAGCCATGTATGGGATAATAGCGGCTTTCAAGTGGCCTTTTTTTAGCGACAGCTGCAAGTAGCTTAATGATTGTTCCAACTGCCCCATGCGCAGGTAAACCTTGCCCAGTAGAAACTCAATAGCTGATCCGGGCCACCCAATTGTAAGCACCTTTTGCAAATGAAAGGCAGCTTTTCCCAATACATAATCCAAGGTGTTGCCGGTCGCCAAGCCAACATAGGCCAGTGCCCAGTAGTTTTGTGCCAGTGTATAATGAATGACGGCTGAATCTTGTTCTGAGGCTGATTCAAGTTCTTTGAGGAATTTGGTGATTTTTTCATTCAGCGCCACTTCTTTGCTATCCAACATCGAATAAGCCAGCAAGCGCACATCATCAGCAGGATCTTTCAAGGCTTGCTGTAATAGGGGGACGGCCACCTTGCCATCGACTTGACGTAAGGCGATCACCGCTTGCAAACGGCGTTCCGGGTCAGGCGATGAGCAGATCAGGTTGGCCAGCCCGCCTTGACCAAAACTGGGGTGTCTGTCGGTTTTGATGGGTTGAAAGGGTAGGTCTGGAATAGATTTATCTTCCCAAGTTTTATCTTTGTGAATATTGGGTTTGCGTAAGGCATGAGACATGGAAAAAATAAGTCCTGCGGCACCAAGAACAGGAATGAAAAAACTTAAACAAAAAAACAACACAAAACCGGATTTTGGGAGTTTCACATAAGATTGCGGTAGTTGTCTGACCATCCACCATGATAATGTAATGCAAGCCAGCAGATGCATGGCCAGCAGGGGGGGGATATCGTGAGTGGAGGGGGGGAGCAGCAAAAATCCGGCATAGCCATCCAATGCTAGCGCCAACAGTGCAGGTAAACTATTCAGCATGAAGGCCATAGCTGCGTTCTACTTTTTCCATCATTGTTTCTGCGGAGTCAGTGCTGGTCATGGGGAACAGCTGAAATTCAATGTGACTTTTTTCTTCTTTTTCAGAATCGCTGTGCTCCTGCCACAAAATGATCCGGTTCTGAAAGTTTTCAATGCTATGGTCATCGGAAAAGGGCATCAGCCATAACAACACACTGCTGCCATCGTCTTTGATGCGTAGCCATACCTCATCCTGGTTTCTGGACTGAGCAAGCAAATTATTCATGTCCAGTGTGCCATGAATGGTTACCCCGAGCAGACGTGATTGAATATCGTAGGCGTGAAAATGATGTAAAGATAGTTGCAGTTGGTTGAGGAAATTCATGGATGCATTTTTGCCACTACCCTGTTCCAAATTGCGAAACAACAGGCTGATGTAATCTGCCATGACAGCAATCAAACGCAGGTTGCCATCATTAAACTCCAGAAATGGCAGGCGATAGACTACCATGACAGCCTGACATTTGAGCAGTTGGTCGCTGAAAGGCACAACGGCAAGGATATGGCCGTCGACATAGAGGGGGCTACCATTATCTGCTGTCAGTACGCTAACCATTTCACCTTTTTTCAAGGCCTCATTGACAATATCAGACTCTGGCAAGCTGTCTTCTGCAACCAGGGTTTCACCCAGGCGGGCTAAAGGAGCAGTTTCAATGTTGCCGGACGTTACCCTATGCAAAGAGGCTGTCTGCACACTGCCATACAAACAAAAAAGCTGGAGGATTCTGTCGGACTTTACGTTTAATGCATCAGAATGTTCATCCAAATCGAGCATTTCAACGTGTAGAGCTTGCACCGATTGTCTCAGGCTGACCGATGACCCAGCCAGTTGCTCGACCAGGTGATTGTAGGATATTCTTAACAGATGATAAGAGAGCGTGAACGATTCCATGCGTTCGGAACGTTGTTTGTTTTCCAATTCTTCTTTTTTTAAGCGCCGTTGCCAATAATCGCTGAACTCTCCGGTTAACATGGTGATCATCATCATGCCAATGGCCAAGATAGATGGGAAACCTTCGATACCTGCCAAATCATAACGCCAGCAAAGTGTGATTAAAAAAATGAAACTCAGGCAACTGGTAACGCCAAAAGCAAAACCATGGCGTAAGGCGACAAACAGAGGTGGGAGCAATAGCCAAGGGAAACTCGCATGGATAAGAAGAGGGTCATTTGGGGACAGCAACCAACCAACAGCCGGAGCTGTTGTTGATATCACCACGGTTTCAAACCAAGCGGTGTGACTGTTATCGCTGCGATCAAACATCGAACGAAGCGGGCGGGGGATAATGTGAATTAAACTGAAGGACAAGGTGAATTACCTCAAATGCACGTTAATTGAATTCGATGGAGTCAACCAATTCACGCAATACTTTTTGTGCTGTGCCGCTCAAAGATTCTCTGCCCCAGCCGCTGCGTGCCGAAGATGATGACCAGATAATTTGACCTGTAGCGATGTCGAATATTTGCAAGGTGATGCCAACAGCAGGCTCAGCATCCAAGCCGCTTTTATAGCGCCATTCTGCGATTGAGCCACTAAAACCATATTGAAAGCCCTGACCTTTTGCCCAGATTAAGACCTGACCCAAACGTTTACGTTCATCAAGTTCAGGGGCGCCGGAAGAAAGCTGATCCATATCTGGATAGCGAGTGAGTTGGTGAATGCCGCGACTGCGCAATAGTGTATCTAAAATATTTTCTGCCCGTTCGCCAGCCAGTGGTTCTTCTGAAAAATTCTGTATGGGTAGCAACACCCATTGCTCTCCGGCACTGAATGTTTGGCCTTCGGGAACATCATGTATGGCGCAGGAGCTTTGTAGACTAAGGATGGTCAGGGCACACAGCCAAATTGTGATGGTTGTTGTTTTTATATTCAATGGAGTCCCCTTAGCTTTGTTAGAGGAGTGTAATATTT
>CAYZJL010000041.1:0-13890 GCA_964478615.1 uncultured Zetaproteobacteria bacterium | reverse complement strand
TACAGGTGCGTTTGGTTGTATTGGAAGCCAGTGAACAGGCTGAAGATGGTTGCATTATTGATCTTGGTTCCGGTTGGGGGACGTTACTTTTTGCAATGGCGAAAAAATACCCTGATCGGCAGTTGATTGGTTATGAGCTGTCATGGTTGCCATGGGTATATTCCCGGATCGTTGTGGTCATATGCGGGATGCACCATGTTAAAATTTACCGATCCAACTTTTTAGATGCGGACCTCTCTTCCTCTTCGTTGCTGCTCTGTTATTTGCATCCTGAAGGCATGCAGGCGTTACAGCAGAAGCTGTCAGATGATCAACTTGTTCATGTCTTGTTGATCAGTAGCACCTTTGCTTTTTCTGATATTGAGCCTATCCAAACCATTCGGATTGATGACCTGTATCAAACACCGGTTTATCTGTATCAACTGAAAAATCAGCGTTGTTAGCTAAGCAATTCGAAAGACCAGGCCAAACGAAAAGAGGCAGCCCAATGGACTGCCTCTGATCATTAGACGGATGGTGTGATTCTTAGTGCGCGACGGCTGCTTTGAGTTTTTTCATGGCGCGCGCTTCAAGCTGGCGAATGCGTTCGATGGAAACACCGAATTCTTCCGCTAAATCTTTCAAGGTGGCCGGATCTTCGGACAAATGGCGGCGTTCAACAATCTGGCGGTCACGTACGGCCAGCGTTTGCATGGCAGTGTGGAGGATCGACTTTTGATGACTTTCCCAGTTGGATGCTACCGCGATCTCTTCCGGTGTTGCGTCCGATGCGGGCAGGCCATGTACCATGGCATCACCTTCATCGCTTTCCGCATCAAGAGAGACATCACGCTGTAAAAAAGCGTTGGCTGTTTCCTGGTATTCGTTGCCGTTAATGCCATATTCAGCAGCCACTTCATCAGCTTTACGACCATCGATAGCAGCAATGGCATTTTTGGCTTTTTGCAGGCCAGCGAAAATGCGGCGTTGCAGTTTATTGGTACCCAGCTTGACGATGCTCCAGGAGCGCAAAATAAAATCATGAATCGAAGCACGCACCCACCAGGATGCATAGGTCATCAAGCGGAAGCCGCGTTCAGGATCGAAGCGTTTTACCGCATGCATCAGGCCCATCGTGCCTTCCTGAATCAGATCCATTTCAGGCAGCCCAAAGTGACGATATTCACGGGCAATTGCAGATACACCGCTTAAATTAGCGACAACCAACTGACGTGCTGCATCGCGGTCTTCATGATCGCGCCACAAACGCGACAGACGCATCTCTTCCTCGCGATCAAAGCGCGGTGCTTTGCGTACATCGCGTGAAAATAGTGCCAGACTGTTCAATTCAAGTGCTGCGTTAGCCAATATCAATACCTCTAATCTTTAAATCTGTTGCGCAAGTCCCTTATGGGGTTGGTCATATTACGATTCAAGCCTGCCTTGGCAAGGGGGCGGACTGACTACTGCCACTCCAGCCATGCCAGTAGCTGTTTTTCATTGGCAATCTCTATGCCCAACTCAATAGCTTTTTTCAGTTTGGAACCGGCTTTTTCTCCGGCAATCAGGATGTCGGTGTTTTTTGATACCGATGATGCTGGTTTCACCCCCAGTGTCCGCAGCTGCTCCTGGGCTGCCCTGCGTTGAATGGCACTAAAACTACCGGTTAACACTACGGTTTTGCCTGCCAAGGGGTGGTCGCTTAGCGGCGTTTGTGGTGCTTCAGGTTTGATACCCGCATTCAATAATCGATCAATCACATCCATGTTATGCGCTTCTGCAAAAAAACTGTGAATGCTTGCGGCTACTTCCGGGCCTACATCAGGAACGGCAATCAGCGCTTCTTCATCTGCCCGTTTGATGGCATCGAGACTACCGAAATGCGTGGACAGAGCCGCAGATGTGGCAGAGCCAACATGGCGAATGCCAAGAGCGTGCATAAAGCGTGCTAAAGGTTGTATTTTGCTTTGTTCAACAGCATTTTGCAGGTTGGATATCTTTTTCTCACCCATCCCCTGCCATTCACTTAATGTCTGATAATCAAGCTCGTATAAATCGGCGATGTCGCTCAGTTTGCCTTCATCAACCAGTTTGGCGATGAGCTTGTCTCCCAATCCTTCAATATCCATGGCCCCGCGAGATACAAAATGGCGTAGACGCTCTGTTAATTGGGCCGAACAAGAGAGACCACCACTGCAACGCCATGCCACTTCACCTTCAACACGAAACAGGGAAGCAGCGCAGACCGGACAATGTTTCGGCAGGGTGGGAAAAACAGCGTCTTCATCTACATCAATAGCACGCACTACTTCAGGAATTACATCACCGGCCCGGCGTACAATCACCTTTGCACCGGCATAGACCTGTTTGCGTTGCAGTTCATCAATATTATGCAACGTTGCACGTGACACAATCACACCACCAACGGCTACCGGCTGCATATCGGCAACTGGAGTGATCACGCCAGTGCGGCCAACTTGCCAGATGATGTCGTTGACTGTGGTGACAACTTCCTGGGCCGGGAATTTATGTGCAATCGCCCAGCGCGGCGAGCGTGCTACTGCCCCCAGGCGTTGCTGCATGGAGAAATCGTCCAGCTTGTATACCACGCCATCAATTTCGTACTGCATGTCAGGGCGCTGCATCATCAAATGCTGATAATGGGCAAGTAGCTCTTGTGTGTTCCTGGCCAAGGCAGTCTCCTGCACAGCGAAGCCGAAGATGTGCAGCTTTTCCAAAAGCTCTGATTGGCTGCTAGCCAAATCACTACCACCCGCACCAACGCCATAGGCGAAAAAGCTTAAATTACGTTCAGCAGTGATTTTGGCATCCAGTTGCCTGAGTGAGCCTGCGGCTGCATTGCGAGGATTGGCAAAAGGGGCTGCGTCATCAGCCTGCTGGCGGATATTCAAAGCTGTGAAGGAGGCCTTGGACATATAGACTTCACCACGTACTTCCAAAACATCTGGAACTGTCATATCGCCACTATTCATATGCCAGGGGATGTCGACAATGGTGCGGATATTATCGGTAACATCTTCGCCAGTTTTACCATCACCACGTGTTGCGGCAATCGTCAGGCTGCCATGTTCATAGCGCAGGTTCACTGCTAAACCATCAACCTTGGGTTCAATAATGAATGCTGTGTCTTGATTCCACCCATCACCCAGCCCATCGGCAATGCGTTGTGCAAAGGCTTCAATTTCGGTGTCATCAAATGCGTTGGCTAATGAGAGTAGTGCTTCAGCATGCTCCCGTGCTGTGAATGTTTGCGAGGGGGTTGCGCCAACAGTTTGTGTTGGAGAATCAGCCGGGACGGTTTCGCCCAGTTCGGTCTCCATCGATTCAAGCTGACGCAATAGTTGATCATACTCGGCATCTGGAATGGATGGGGCATCGAGTGTGTAGTAGCGGTAATTATGTTCTTTTAAGCATACGCGCAGAGCTTCAATGCGCTGTGTCAGCATCCACCGCTCCATCTGTTGTTTCGCCAGTAGCAGGCGAGCTCAGCATACTCTCAATGGTCTTGGTTACCGAAGGAGACATCCACTCCATTGCACCAACTAGGTGATGCAATACCTGGCCATCACGGTCGATCAAAAATGATTCAGGATAACGAAATACACCATATTGACGTGCAACAGCGCCATCAGCATCGTGCAGCACCTGGAATGGCATGCGGTATTCTTCAACGAAATTAGCCAGATCACTGCTGCGTTTGTCTACTGATATAGCAATGATTTTCAATCCATCCGCAGCATATTTATCGTGTAGTGCAGCCATGGAGGGTATCTCCTGACGGCAGGGAGGGCACCATGTAGCCCAGAAATTCAATAATATTACTTCACCTTTAGGTAGAGAGTGCAGCTCTTTTTTCAAGTCGGGTAGTTGAAAGTCTGTGGCAGTAGCACCTTTGTTCATAGAACCGGGAGCATCGGGTAGCGTCATCCAGACTGCCACACCAATACCTGCGATCAGTGCTAAAATCATCAACCAGCGTGAAGCCATATTTGTTTCGCTGTTCATCTCATTAGCTGTTGATTCGCCACTCAAACTGTCACGCATGTGCTGATCTCCACCAATATTGATTTCAATGCATCTTCCGTTACCCGATGTCTGAATAGCTCTTTACCATCCATGAACAACACCGGCACATCCATGCCATAACGTATGAGTAGCGTTTTATCGTGATCCACGTTCACAATTTCCCAAGAGCACAAACCCTGCTGCTCAAGAGCCGAGACTACCAGCTTTGCATCTTCGCATAGGCAACAGTCCCGGCGACTCAATAGTTGGATGTGAGGCAATGTCATGGGCGTAGTCTATAGTATGGACTATTTGTCTTCAGCTTTCGGTAGTTTAAGTAGGGCAAACACCTGATCCCCACTGCGGTCCAGCATTACACGCAATACCTCACCAGCTTTAAACTTGCCAGCCAGTTTGGAGAAGCTTTTAACATCGTTAACATCTTTACCATTGACCCGGTAAATGACGTCACCACGTTGAATGCCGGCTCTTGCTGCAGGCATACCGCGTTGCAACTTCTTCACGACAGCACCTTTTTTCACACGCGTTTGCAATCGACTTGCCAGTTCAGGTGTCAAGTTTTCCACCAGCATGCCCAGTCGTACTTTATTGGTCTCTTTGTACGCCTCGTTTTTAGCCAGTTCAGGATCAGTCATGGCTTCTACTGTGACGGTAATCGTCTTGCGTTTACCATCACGCATCAGACCGATTTTAACCTTGTCGCCTGGTGTGTGACGTGCTACACGAATAGGCAAATCATGGGCTTTTTCAATCACCTCACCATCAATGGAGACGATAACATCGCCTGGCAGTATGCCTGCTTTATCAGCAGCAGAGCCTGATTCAACCTGTGGAACCAGTGCGCCTTTACGATTTTTCAGTTTCAGTGCCTGCATGGTCTCTTTGTCTACATCGGTGATATGCACACCTAAACGGGCGCGTGTTACATGACCTGTTTCACGCAACTCATCCAATACAGAACGCGCCAGGTTGATTGGAATAGCGAAACCAATGCCGTTATTGCCGCCGCTACGTGAAAAAATTGCCGTATTGATACCGACCACTTCACCACGACTATTGAACAGTGGGCCACCAGAGTTGCCCGGATTAATAGCAGCGTCGGTCTGAATGAAATCATCATATGGGCCGGAACCAATCACACGCCCTTTAGCAGACACGATGCCTGCGGTTACAGTCTGCTCAAGGCCAAACGGGTTACCGATAGCAACCACCCAATCTCCGACGCGCAGTTTCTTGGAGTTGCCGAGTTTTACCGCTTTGAGTCCTGTTGTGTTGAGTTTAAGCAGAGCCACATCCATTTTTGGATCTGCCCCTATAAGTTTCGCTTCGTGTTCAGTGCCATCGCGCATTTTGACGATGACTTCATCGGCACCATCGACGACATGGTTATTGGTTACGATATAACCGTCAGAAGAGAGAATGAAACCGGTACCAAGCGCATGTTTCTCCTGCTGCTGCTGTGGCATATTACGGAAGAAATCATTAAAAAAGTCATCGAATGGTGTGCCTCCATGCGGAGAGCCAAGTCCCGGAGGCATGCCGCGTTGTGTGCGCTGCTTGATGTGTTGGGTTGTACTGATGTTGACAACAGAATTAGCTTGCGCCGCAGCCAAGTCTGCAAAACTTTCCGGCATTGCACTGGCTTGTGAACCCCATAGGGTGATTAAAAACAGGATCGGGAACAGATGTTTGATATGACTCAATCTTAACTCCTTAGAATAGTTTCAGGCCGATTTGTACGGTTTGCAGATGAATAAAAGATGAATTGTGGTTTGGGTTAGTGGATTTCAATGTGATGCTGATACCGCTTTATTCTGACTCTGCATGTTTGAGGCATCGCATGTTGCTGTTTCAATGACGCGTAACATCCGCACATCCAATCCATTTTGATGGCTGGACAGATATATTTTATACCACACGTAATAGAGCAGCACTGCTGCAAAGCCAGCCAGTGCTGCAATCGCTTCTACTTCAGGCCAGAGCATCCATATCGCCAGTGTTTGCATGCCAAGGCCTGCCAATACAAAGGCCAGCATGGGCAGGGCATACAGTCTGAAAGCAATTTTCATGACCGCACTATCAGGCACTTCAAGTAAGAGATGATCACCAACATGCGCACCGAGACTGTTTTTTAGACGCAGTTCGATGACGCGCTCTGTCCAGGAGCCCATGGTGCTGCAGGAGCTTTTACCGACACAGCCACCACATGCGCTGGCCCGGTGCCCATGCACAATAGCATCATGTTTTTCAACTGCGATGACAGTAACCTGTTGCTGCATCCATGCTCCTTTTTGCCCCATTCAACAATCTGATTTTCAGATTGTGCGCGTATATTACACCGAAAATCAGTTGCATCGCCAGTTTTTCTCTTACGATAGCGTTAGCTGTAGATCATGCGTTGTTGCAGTTTCTGTAAGCACTAATACTCGACAGGGTTGATACGATATAGGGGACAATCATCGTCAGTCCGGATTTCAACCACGTTTCTGTATGCATAGAACCACTGATAATCGCGTCGCCGTGGTTGATAGCAACCAATATAGGCCCAACAATCAGGGCAAATCGTGTGGCTGTTCGAATCACTTTAGGTTGGCAGGCAATATTGAGGCGCTGTTTCATAAGTTATTCCTTTTTCTCATGCCGCTGAGGTCGTTTTTTTTGATGAAATATTACACGTGGATATGCTCTGTCGTGTGAAGACGAGTATGTAATGCATCTCTGTTTTTTTCGACGAATGGTCAAGATGAGCAGCGTTTGTCGAGTGATCCCGATAAGAGTAAGCGTTCGGGAGTAAAGAGAAACAGGAGGTACATGATGAAACTACACAACGTTACAGGAATAACTGTTTTGGCTATTGCAATGATGGCTGTGACACCAGCAATGGCTGATGATTATGCTGCCGATAGTGGCTCCAAGTTCACACGTGGGTTGGCTAACAGTGTTACCGGCTGGGGTGAAATCCCAAAAAACATTGTGAATGAAAGTAGTGATAGCAATGCGTTTGTCGGGCTGACTTATGGGACGCTCAAAGGTGTTGTGCACACTGTAGGCCGGACGGCGGTAGGAGCTTTTGATCTGGTTACCTTTTTTATTCCGACTGAAGAAGTGGTTCATTCCACATATGTATGGAAACAGCAGCGTGATGAAACAACCTATGGCGTGAACTGATAACATATAATGACTGCTAATTATCGGCGCATCTGTACCACAGAATATCTGCTTTGATAACACTCGAGGTGCTCGTTGCAGTTACGCTTGCAGTGCTGCTTATGTTGCCGGTGGCGGTTGCTATGGCCGGTGAAAAGGTGGAGGAGAGCGGCCTGTCGCAAGCGCTGCAGTGGGACGTAGGCGGCAGTTTGAGGTTGCGCTACGAATGGAAACAGGGCTTTGCACTCGGTGCGCCCGGCGTGACCGATCCGCAGGATTATCTGCTGTCGCAACTGCGCTTGCATCTGAAGGTGCATCAGGGCGATCTTTGGGCGCTGTTTCTTGAGGGGCAGGATGCTCGGGTCAACAGCGCTTTTATCGATAATCGCGTGAACGATACCAAGGCGCCGAATATCTTTGCAGATCGCTTTGACCTGCATCAGGGTTATGTCGAGGTTGCTCGGGGCGATGACTTTGCCACGCATGTGCGCATTGGCCGCCAGAAATTTAATCTCGGCGCGCAACGTATGGTCGCTTCACTGGAGTGGGTTAATACCGCCCGCGTCTGGGACGGTGTGCGTATCAGTCAGCAGTTGATGCCCGGTCGCGTGCTTGATCTGTTCGGTTCGCAACTGGTGCCGGTCAATCCGCGCCGGATCAACAGCCATGCTTTAACGGGCAATCGCATGTTTGATAGCCGCTTCTACGGCGCCTACCTCACCGATAAGGTAACAATTCCGGATAGTCAGTTTGAGTTCTACACATTGCTACGACGCAATAGACATGTCGGAGATCGTGTGCAGACCTATGGCTTGCGCTATGCGTATAAGGCGGCCAGCTGGGATGCTGATACGGAACTGATGCTGCAAACTGGACGCTTCGCCAATCTGCGTCATCGCGCCTATGCTGTTCATGTAGGTGTCGGCCTTGTAATGCTGCCGAAGCTGCACCTGGGTCTTGCCTACAACTACGGCAGCGGTGACAGTAATCCGACCGATGGCACACACGGCACCTTCGATAACCTCTATCCGCTCAATCATGCCTATTACGGTTATATGGATCTCTTTTCGCTACAGAATATCCATAATGCCGAATCGGTACTGAAGTGGATGCCGACAAAGAAAACGGCCGTGCGACTGGCCTGGGAAGGCTTCTGGCTGGCGCATGCCGGCAGCGATGCATGGTACAACGCCGGCGCTGGCGTTGTACGCAACAGTACTACTGCAACCAATACCTATGTCGGCAGTGAAATTGATATCACAGTCTCAACAAAGCTCCACAACTGGCCGGTAAACCTGCTGGCTGGCTACAGCCACTTCTTTGCCGGTGGCTATGTGGCACAGAGCGGCAGCAGTAGCGATGCCGATTTCTTTTTCCTGCAGAGTAAGGCCATCTGGTAAAGGGCCATGCTGATGACCCTTGATCATCCGTCAGCTACCTCATATTCTAACTCCAACAACATCTCCTCCTTGAACTTGCATGTTATCATGCACAGAGCCTACCTCGCACTCTGTAACTGCTTGTCAGTTCTGGGATACAGTCATGGATCTAGCCTCACCGTGTAAGAAAGCCATCGATTCCCGGACATAGAGTTGTAGAAAAAACTCTCACACCGAGGAACACCATGTCTCAAAGTATCATCGAAACAGTCTATAGCTGGATATCTATTGCTCTGCTTGCCCTCATCGCCGGCGCATTGCTGACTGCACTAATCCTGTTCATCATTGATATCACACAAACTAAATATGCAGTACGCAGAAACTACCCGCTTATTGGTCGCTTTCGTTCACTATTTGAACATCTGGGCACCTTCTTTCGTCAATATTTTTTCGCCATGGATAGGGAGGAGATGCCGTTTAACCGTGCCTTGCGTGAATGGGTATATCGGGCCTCAAAAAATGATGATAATACCATCCCTTTCGGTTCAACGCGTGATTTAAGTCCAACAGGCAGCATATCTTTCGTCAACTGTCCCTATCCTACGCTAGACATAGATGCGGCTCCAACCCAACCGATGCTCATCGGTGCCGGTTGCCGGACTCCCTTTGAAGCAAAAAGCCTATTCAATATATCCGGCATGAGTTACGGCGCCATCTCCAAAGTCGCTGTACAGGCTCTCTCAAACGGTGCGGCCAAAGCCGGTTGTTGGATGAACACCGGTGAAGGCGGGCTCTCCCCTTATCATCTGGAAGGTGGCTGCGACATTATCATGCAGATTGGTACAGCCAAATACGGCGTACGGGATAGCAATGCTAATCTTTCTGATGAACGCTTGTCTGAACTGGCCGCTATTGAACAGATCAGAATGTTTGAAATCAAACTTAGTCAGGGTGCCAAACCAGGCAAAGGTGGTATTTTACCTGCCGCCAAGGTAACTGCAGAGATTGCTGCCATTCGAGGCATTCCCGAAGCTGAAGATTCGATCAGTCCAAATCGACACGTAGATATCGACACTCCCGGCGAACTACTCGATATGATTGCCCGCATCAGAGAAGTCACAGGTAAACCGGTAGGTTTCAAATTGGTACTTGGGGGCTGTAATGCCCTAGATAGCCTCTTCGATGAAATTAAAAAACGAGGAGATCAATCAGCGCCTGATTTTATTACCCTCGACAGCTCCGATGGCGGCACTGGTGCTGCACCTCAACCGTTAATGGACTTTATGGGCCTAGCTTTGAAAGAGAGTCTGCCCATGTTGATTGATCATCTGGTCGGTTATGGACTGCGTGATCGCGTGCGGGTGATCTGTTCGGGTAAATTAATTTCGCCATCTGGTGTGGCATGGGCCCTATGTATGGGAGCCGATTTCATTGTATCAGCGCGTGGTTTTATGTTTGCTCTTGGTTGCATTCAGGCCATGCAGTGCAATAAAAACAGTTGCCCGACCGGTATCACTACCCATCAAAAGCGCTTGCAGCGTGGGCTGGACCCGAAAGATAAAGCCATACGTGTACAGCATTATGTTGAACATATTTTGCATGATGTGGGGGTGATTGCTCACTCCTGCGGAGTTAAGCACCCGCGTCTGTTACAGCGTCGACATGCGCGAGTGGTTACTGCTGATGGCAGCAGCACCGGTTTGCATCTGCGCCACCCGGAAACCGAGGAAGGTTATCCGCATGGAAAGCCAAAGGAGTAAAGTATGAATGATAAACCTGAACACTTCCCAGTGAAAATTTCCGGCATTCCTGAAGTGGATGATCGCTTGCAAGAGGTAAACGTGATTGAAGTGAAATCTCCTTACGATGACAGCTTGCTTGGCACGGTGGCGACGGCGAATGATGTTGTCATTGAAGCTGCGCTTCATAACGCTGAACGTCTGTTTGTTGCGCGTGATGGCTGGCTGAGTGTTGATCAGCGCATTGTGATACTTGAAGGTGTCATTGTTCTTTTAAGGCAGCAGTTTGAACAGCTGGCCATGGGTGCTGCTGAAGAAGGTGGTAAACCGTTGCTTGATTCACGCATTGAGATGAGACGTTGTATCGACAGCTTTCGCATCTGTATTGATACCCTGCGTAATCATAGTGCCACACCTCCGCCTTTGGGAGGCAATGCTGCTTCAAAACACCGTGTTGCAGTGATGCAGCAAGAGCCTGTCGGTCCGGTGCTGGCAATTAGTGCATTTAACCACCCCCTCAATTTGATAGCGCATCAGGTAGGGCCTGCGATTGCATCGGGTTGCCCGGTGATTATTAAACCGGCCCAGGATACACCGCTTTCATGTTTTCGACTGGTTCAAATCTTTCATCAAGCCGGTTTGCCGAAAGATTGGTGTCAGTGTCTTCTGCCTGCATCGATTACTTTGTCCGAAGCGATGGTTAGCGATTCTCGCATCGCATTTTTTAGCTTTATCGGTAGCGCGAAAGTGGGCTGGTATCTGCGTTCAAAACTGGCAGCCGGTACGCGTTGTGCGCTTGAGCATGGTGGGGTGGCCCCGGTGATTGTGGCTGAGGATGCGGATGTTACGAAAGCGTTGCCCGGCTTGATAAAAGGGGCATTTTACCATGCCGGACAAGTTTGCGTGTCCGTGCAGCGTATATTTGCACATATGTCGATTGCCCGTGATCTGGCTAATCAAATCGCCAGTCAGGCAATAACGTTGAAGGTGGGTGATCCACTCTCTGAACAGACAGAGATTGGTCCCTTGATTCGAAGCAGGGAAGTAGACCGGGTTGATCTATGGGTAAAAGAAGCGGTAGCCGGTGGTGGGGAGTTATTATGCGGTGGAGATCGACTTGATTATCACTGTTATGCCCCCACTGTAATTTATAATCCACCATATGATGCCACTGTTTCGACATGTGAAGTGTTCGGGCCTGTTGTGTGTGTCTATCCGTTTGATGCGTTGGATGAAGCCATTGAAGAAGCAAATAGTTTGGATGTGGCATTTCAGGCTGCAGTTTATAGCCGTAATATTGATACAGCCCTGTACCTCTCCAGTCGACTAGCTGCATCAGCTGTCATGGTGAACGATCATACCGCTTTCCGTGTGGACTGGATGCCATTTGCAGGCCTGAAACATTCAGGCATTGGTGTGGGTGGTATTCCACATACGATGAAAGATATGCAGATCGAAAAAATGACCGTCATCCATTCCGATGGTATTGCATAAGATTAAAAAGGTTTTGGTCTGTATAAAAGGAGTTTGATATGAAAACATCGGAATTGTTGGTGCATTGTTTGGAAGAAGAGGGTATCGAATATATATTCGGTGTGCCCGGCGAAGAGAATGCCGACTTTATGATGGCACTGGAGCAGTCCGATTCGATTCGTTTTATCCTGACCCGCCATGAACAGGGCGCTGCATTTATGGCCGAAGCTTATGGGCGCTTGACCGGTAATCCTGCCGCATGTCTGGGCACACTGGGGCCGGGTGCAACTAATCTCATTACCGGTGTGGCCAACGCCAATATGGATCGTGCGCCCATGCTGGTCTTAACCGGTCAGGGGGCATCAACCCGGCTGCATAAGGAATCACACCAGATTATGGATGTGGTGGGCATGTTCAAGCCGGTGACCAAATGGGCCACCACCATTTTACACCCCTCCTCCGTGCCGGAAATTGTTAGCAAAGCCGTGCGTCTGGCCCGCAGCGAAAAACCCGGTGTCTGCCATATCGAATTGCCCGAAGATATTGCCAAAGTCGAAACATCCGCACGACCCATGAAACCGCGCAATTATCACCGGCCAGTCGCCGACCCAGGCCAGATTGAAGCTGCATTCAGCATGCTCAGAGCTGCCAAACGACCTGTTATTTTGGTTGGCAATGGATGCGTACGCCACGATGCCAGCAGCGAGTTGCGCCGATTTTGTGAAGTTACGGGGGTCGGTGTGATCAATACATTCATGGCCAAAGGCTGTGTTGATGCCAATGCTAATTACTGCCTCTACACCATCGGCTTGCAGGCCAAGGATGTGATTTCCTGTGCACTCGATGCGGCCGACCTGGTCATTACACTTGGTTATGACATGGTCGAATATCACCCTCAATTGTGGAATGCAAATCGCGACAAACGTATTATTCACATTGATTCTCAGGCGGCTGAAGTTGACGAGTTTTATCATCCTGAACTGGAACTGATCGGCGACCTGAGTTTTACACTTGCCAGTATCAATGCTGTCATCGATATGCTTGGTTCGGTTAAGCGCGATCTTTCCCAGCAGGCCGAAACACGTTTTCAGATGCAGCAGGAGATGAAACAGCATGCCTTTGATGAAACAGAACACTCCATTCGACCACAAAAAGTACTGGCAGATGTACGCAAAGTGATGGGGCGTGAAGATATCTTGCTCTCTGATGTCGGGGCGCACAAAATGTGGATTGCACGCCATTATCAATGTCACGAACCCAATACCTGCCTGATCCCTAACGGTTTCTGTTCCATGGGATTTGCCCTGCCGGGTGCCATTGCAGCATCAATGGTGCATCCAGACAGACAGATACTGGCTATCTGCGGCGATGCCGGTTTTATGATGAATATACAGGAGATGGAGACAGCCAAACGTCTAACTAGCAACATCGTGGTGATGGTCTGGGAGGATAATGCTTACGGCCTGATCGCATGGAAGCAGCAGAATCAGTTCGGCCACCATACTGACTTAAGCTTTGGTAATCCGAACTGGATGCTGCTGGCAAAGTCTTTTGGCTGGAATGGTCACCGGGTGGAAAACAGCGTTGATCTGCATGGCACGCTCAAAACAGCATTTGATGAAACCGGGCCCAGCCTGATTGTCGTACCGATTGATTATCGTGAAAATATGAAGTTAAGCGAGCGACTGGGAAATATTGTCTGTGCTATTTGAGGGGAAAAGTATGCACGCATGAACCGTGATATGTATCGCTCGCTGGTACGGCGCTAATACCACTCACTTACCGGCCTATTTCATCTCAGCCCCCTCCGAAGCAAATATACGCTTTGATTCCGAGTGTAAGAAAACTATATATTTATAGACAACTGAACAATCTAGCAGAGAACGATAATCCGGAGGGAAAATCATGATGAAGAGAACCTTGAGCATATTTGCTTTACTGGCTCTAATATCACTTGGAGCCTGTAGCATGTTTGCTGGCGACGATATGGGCGGGCATGGTATGAAAAATCCGTGCAGTATGCAGAACCCGTGCGGCATGAAGAACCCGTGCAGCATGAAGAACCCGTGCAGCATGAAGAACCCGTGCAGCATGAAGAACCCATGTGGCATGAAGAATCCATGTGG
>CAYZJL010000040.1:0-14013 GCA_964478615.1 uncultured Zetaproteobacteria bacterium | reverse complement strand
AGCATAGTCTTTTTTATAAATCTTTCCCCGATATGAAATACGACTTCAATCACCGCTTGCCATGACCATCGCAAGTGATACTCGAACAGGGGTCGAAAAAATATAAGCTGGATCTTGTTAAGGGTACAGATCAAACCGGGCCAGCTTTCTGGTCAATCAACTTCACAACGAAGTCAAAATGCCTCGCTCATGGCGCAGACTGGTTTTGATCTCATATCCATCTTTCAACTGCACGCTTCCCAGCTGCATATCCACCATGGCTTTGTTGGCGCGCAGGGTACCGCCGTTGTCATTCTTACCCCGGATATCGCCTGTTAATGTTAGTTTTTTCCGGCTGGAAACCATCTTTCCCTCGGCCGCTGTCAGCACCCAGCCCTTAGCTGCCCCAACAAGGATATTCAATTGCGGACGCCGCACATACACCACCTTGATCACGGAAATACGTAACGAACCAATGCGCGCATGCTCATCATGGATTTCATCACCGGACAACTGATATGCTATTTTACCATCGACATATTCCGTATAATGAAAGCCTTGCGCCTTTATCAATTCTCCCGGCGCGGCCAGTTTAGTATCATCTACCAGACTACTGTGCTTTTCCGGCGCAGCCAGCAGCCAGACAAAAGCCACCAATGCAGAAACAGCCACCAATAGAGCAGCATATTTTAACCCGCTCATCAAACGGGAATGCATCAAACTTGCATCATCTCCTTATGGGAACACGTCGACCGTTCCCGTAGCCGGGAAACTGGCCAGCGCAGGCAAGGAATAGAAGTACACGGTGGGGAAATTCACACTATCCAGGAATTTTCCCGCAACCAAATGATAAGAACCTTGCAACCCGCCACCCCCAGTCAGCAATGGTGAATAATACACTTTCGCTGACTGCGGCATTACCCCTGTGACCACGCGCATCAATCGACTCTTGTTCGGATCAAACACCAGCCAGCCCAACGTTGCATCGGTTCCCACAGGAGAGGCATTGAAATCCAGTCCAAAGCCATACTGTTCCCGCACGACTGTAACGCCGCTAACTACATTCTGAGAAACAGTCGCAAACTCTGAGCTGATAAAGTTCCCAAAATACCAGTGAATCAGCCCTGTTGCTGTTCCATCCGAACGCAGCGTATTATAGAATGGTCTAATCGTACCAGCAGGTGCAATTGTCTGAATCATAGCCACCGTTTGCGTCGTTAAGTTCATGTCCCAGAAACCAATCGTTCCACCCGATGCCCCGGGAAGATAAATATGGTTGGTCGAAGTTACAATTCCGGAACCATTCACGAAGCCAGCAACCGTTGCAGTGGCACCTGGCACGGCGGTCAGAGCCCCCGTCACCTGATTTACTGAGTACATCGTAAACACAAAATTACCCACTGTGTTATTCTGATCCACTTCCAACGCAAAAAGAGAGGTACCAGCTTCATCTGTTATAATAGGACCCGGCCAGGAAACATCATGGAAACCTGTCTGATCAATATATGTCCTGTGACGAATAATCGGCACACCCGCCAAGTTGAGTACAATCGCATTTACAGGACGGGATGATTTATCCTGATTACTCAGCAATGCAGCCCCGGACAACACCCCATTCATGGTGCTGTCGGGATATGTACTGTTATAAAAACTGGATTGAACCACATTACCCGCACCATCATCAAAATAGGTGGGGGAATTGTTCTTTTTCGAAGCTACCGGGTCTGGCAATACATCATAGGCCATCGTAGCAAACGGCATCACCGTCCTGTCCCATGCCGTTGAGCCGGTATAAGCCAAGTCGGCACGAATCGTAGCCGTTGCTGTTGTACCATCACGCTGTTTGAACTGCGGGTTTGTATAGCCAGTACCATCCAGCGCGGCCAGGGCATTCGTGGTATCCGTCAAATCCTGTGGCAAGTTGGCCAGACTTCCAGGTGCATAATAGAATAGATTTGCACTGCTTCCCGCCCTCATTGTATTGCCATTGAATGTCGTCAATCCAGTTTTACGTTTACTTGCGCCAGCAACAGCATCAGCCAGCGACTGTGTTAAATCGGCAGCACCGGTAGATAACAACGCCCCGGCTGTACGCAGGGTGAAGAATGTGGGATCTGCAAATACCGATTTTGGATCAATATTCATGGTGCTATATTGGTAGGTGGTCGCACCAATGACGGCGCTGGTAATTACCGTATCGACAATGCCATCCGCATCAACATCAGTGTTCCAGTTGTAGGCATCCACCCAGTACAGCTCACTGCGTGCGCCATATAAAATGGACAGTAACAAATTCACATCTGCCACATCCACGGTCACAACAGCACCCGGGAAACGAACCCAGTCGGCAGGATTCTGAACCTGTTGACTGACAAAGCCTGCTGCCAGCACGCCCTCAAGGTTGGTGATGCAGGTGTTGAGCACCGGCAAGGCATTGGCAAAGCCATCGGCCTGAACCGTAGCGCCATTGATCGCTAATTGGCTGAACTTCTTCACCCAGTTGATGGTGGTCTTGGTTCCGTTGGCTACATTCATCGCCAGCACTGCAGCAGTCGGCAACGTTGCACCCGTATCTGTCGTCCAGGTTGCCAGCAATCCCCTGAAGGCTGCATTGCTCATCAAGTCAGCTGTCTGGGTCGAACAGAAACCGATTACAGCCTCAAAATCAGCAGGGTTGGCTGCCATAGCGCTTTGGAACTGCAGCCCGGCAGTGGTGGTATCGCCATTCGTTTTCAGCGTCTGCCAACTTTGGGCGGTAGTTGCCAGCGGATTCACAGTTACAGGAATTGTTACCAAACCTGTTAAGCCGCCCTGGTCGGTGACAGTTAGCACAAAGCTGTCGGTGCCTGCAAAAGCAGCGTTCGGAATGTACATTGCAAGCCCTGAAGCATTCACAGTCGCCGTGCCGCTCACTGCCGGTGTGGTGACTGCATAGATATGCGTATCCGCCAGATTAGCATCATTCGGAGCGATCTGGCTCGTTCCTGCCAGATTGCTTGTGGTCGTAATGGCATCGGCCACTGGAGCTGGGGCCTGATTAAAACTCAGATCGATTTTTACAATTAGATCATTCTCTCCTACTACCCAGCCTGTTGTGCTGTTGATAAACTGCATGCCGCCTGCCCAGGCAATGCCGCCTGCAGTTGCAATCGGGAACCAGTGTAAACCACCATCGGTCGTTTTGAAGATGATGTTCAAATCGCTCGCTTCAACATCAAGTGCAAAGCCGACCGTAGCGCTCAGCATTTGCGGACGCAGGAAGTTGCCAGCGATAAAAGGCACATACGTCCATGTGGCGCCGCCATCCTGACTCGATAAAATTCCCGAGCCGGATTGACCATTCTGCCCGATAGAACCAGCACCGAAGTCACCCGCGACGATAGTATTGCCATGCACAGACAAGTGACGACCACCAAACGGGCCTGCTGAAGTGACGCCAGTATCCGGATCGATAAACTTGCCAACGCTCTGTTCCCCGCTCCAGTTAGCACCGGCATCCACACTCTTGAAAATACCCTGATCACTCAGTGTCCACAGCACCTGCTGATTCAGGGGATCATGCACAATGCTTCTGAGCGTAGCAGGGCCCGCTATCGGCTGACCCGTAACCTGATTGAAGCCGGAAAATGGAGTCGTAACTGTGCTGACCACAGTCCACGTTACACCATCAATCGTTTTCAACACGGATCCATCGGTACTCACAGCATAGCCCACTGTGGCACTGACCATATCTATCGACATCAATTTACTGTTGAAACCAGCTGGAATGGCTACATTTGCCCATACAGAGCCGTTGTAGAACAAGAACACCGGCAACTGGCTCGCATGTTGGACACCCACGACCCAGACATGGGTCGCATCTACAGCCTTCACATCTATCAGTGCACTATCGGATAGTCCGGCTGGAGCTGTTTGTGCAAGCCATGCTGTACCTCCATCCGTGGTATGCAGGATTTCACCATAGTGGCCTACTGCCCAGCCCTCAAGGCCGGTTGGAAGCATTGATACAGATTCAAAGAATTTGCCGATTCGACTGAGATCGCTCTGGAACGTCACGGTTTGTGCTCCGGGCGTTAAATCAATTTTCACGATTAAACGGCCTTCGCCGACCACCCAGCCTGTTGTGGCATTGATGAAATGCATGCCTGCTGCCCAGCCGATTCCGCCTGCAGTTGCAACAGGTGCCCAGGTCAAACCGCCATCTGTGGTCTTGAATATCTGGTTGATGTCTGTTGTTTCAGCTGTCAGAGCAAAACCAACTGTCGCACTGACCATCTGAGGGCGCAGATAATTGCCGCCAGGCTGGACGTAGGTCCATGTCGTGCCACCGTTCTGACTCGATATGATTGCACCGCCGCCAAAGTCGCCGGCCACAATCGTATTGCCAAAAACAGATATATGTCGTCCACCCCACTGGGCTGCAGTCGTGCCTGCGGGTAGTCCGGCAATACTGCCAGTATTCGCTACCCATGTAGCGCCGCCATTCGTGCTTTTAAAAATACCTTGACTGGTCAACGCATAGACAACTTGCGCATTCAAAGGGTCAGGCTCAATGCTCAATAATTCACCACCAGGAGCTAAAGGAACAGTGCCCAGCAACGTCCAGACCGTCCCATTTACCGTACCCAGCACTTTGCCATCGATGCTGGCGGCTAAACCAGTGGTAATGCTGGTCATATCCACATCCATCAGCTGCTTCGTGACTGATGCCGGAACTGTCGCACTGAGCCATGAGGTGCCATCATAATAATCCAATAATGGGGCGCCTGTTATATCTCGACGACCCACAAACCATGCATGTGTCGCATCCAGGCCGTGAACATCAATAATTGCACCTGATGTTAATCTCGTAAAAACAGTGGGGCTCCAGGTGGTACCGCCATCCTGAGTATGTGCAAACGATCCAGCCTGGCCTACTGCCCAACCTTCCAAACCTCCCGGCAACATGGACACAGACTCATAAAACTTACCTGTAGAGAATAACCTGCTCTGAAAGTTCACTGTTTGTGCACCCGGTGTCAGATCAATTTTAACAATCAGCTGATCCTCGCCGACCACCCAGCCGGTTGTCGCATCAAGGAAAAACATACCTGCCGCCCAGCCAATACCACCGGCTGTACTGACAGGAACCCAGGTCAAACCACCATCCAGCGTCTTGAAAACCCTGTTAAGATCAGTGGTTTCCACTGTCAAGGCAAACCCGACCGTCGCACTGATCATCTGGGGAAGCAGAAAATTCCCGCCCACCTGAACATAGGTCCAGGTCACGCCGCCATCTTGGCTCGCTACCACTGCGCCGCCGCCAAAGTCACCGGCAACAATCGTACTGCCAAATGCAGAGATATGTCGCCCGGACCACTGGGCCGCCGTCATTCCGAGTGGAATTCCAGGGCCGGTGACCGCACCGGTATTCGCTATCCAAGCAACGCCACCATTCACACTCTTGAAGATACCTTGATCTGTCAACGCGAAAACTACCTGCACATTCAGTGGATCAGGGGCAATACTCAACAGGTTTATACCAGCACCGGGAATCTTACCCAACACTGTCCATGTGACACCATCTGCCGTACCCAGTACGGAGCCATCTTTGCTCGATGCATAGCCAGCTGTAATACTGGCCATATCCACATCCATCAATTGCCCCGTCACAGCTGCGGGGAGAACCACTTTGGACCACACCGAGCCATTGTAGAACAACATCAACGGGGTACCGCTCACATGGCTACGGCCAACCACCCAAACGTGTGATGAATCCACCGCATGCACATCAATCAGTGCACTGCTGGACAAGCCAATTGGAATCGCCTGCGTAGTCCAGTTCGCACCGCCATCCACCGTATGCTGAATCTCGCCGAACTGGCCTACTGCCCAGCCCTCAAGACCGCCTGGCAACATCGATACGGACTCAAAGAATTTACCGATATTCTTTGTTAGCCCCTTATTCTGGAATGTTACCGGCTCCGTAATCAGGCTGGCAATATTGATATTGAATACCGTTGCAGCAATGGCGCCGCCCGCCCCATCACTAACCGTAAAACTAAAACTGTCCGCATCCCTTTCATTGGCTCTCGGGGTAAACGAGATATTCCCGCCATCAATATTCGCCTGGGTAAATGTACTATTGATGGCCAACAGTACAACGCCATTCTTCAGCACGCCCTTGCCCGGCGTGGCTGTCAGCGTATAGGTCAACTGCGCCGCTGTGTTATCCACGTCGGTTGTTTGCAGCAGCGCAGTAGTCATGGTTTTCGCCGCCGCATCAGCATTGACAGACAGGCCTGCATTGGTGGCCAATACAGGCGCATCATTAACCGCCAGCACAGTGACGCTGGCTGTACCGACGACACTCAAGCCGCCCAGATCAGTCGCCCTGAACGTAAAGCTGGTGGCTCCGTTAAAATTCAACCCCGGCGTATACACCAGTTGATTGGCAAGCACGCTGGCCACGCCATTGGCCGGCTGTGTGACAATGGTAAACGTATGCGTATCGCCTGCATTCGGATCGACGACAGCAGGGGTGACTCCGGCGCTGGCAGTATCCTCATTGGTGGTGATTGTAGCACTGGTTGAAGTCGGTGCCTGATTGGGCGGCGCCACTATGGTAATCGTCCGACTTTTCTGCATCGCCACATTACCCGCCGCATCGAGCACATTGAAATTCAGCGTAAATACAGTCCCTACAGCAGCAGCCGTATTCACCGGGCCGCCGGTTACAGTCGCTGACAGTCCAGCATCAACATTATCTGTCACGATACTTCCTGCATCGGTATAGGCGCTGCCTTGCACTATGCTTATTGAGGGGATATCCAGCAGAGTAATGACAGGGAGTGTGGTATCTGGCCCGGCAGGCAAAACAAACGGATCAGCATAAATCGCAATCTTACGGTGTTTGCCCGCCGCTCCGGCAGAAATAAGCTGCTGTGATGTCAACGAGCCATTTGCTGCCATGGAAAAGAACTCGATAAAGTTACTTGCCCCTGACTCAGTTGCATAAACCCACTGTCCGTTCGGGTGAATAGCTGTATAGCCTGTACTGTTGTTGGCTGTCGTAAATGTCGAACCCGGCACTTCTGCAATCTGGCCCGCCGAATCTATTGCCATCACAGATATAGATGACTTCTTGCCACCACTGAAAACAATTCGGGTTCCATCCGGGCTGAATTCAATATTCTGCTGGGCACCGACGGTTGGTGAAGTATTCACAGTATAGCTTGATGTTCCGGTTGATGCCTGAGTTACAGCAGTCAGATTGCCAATCGCATCTACGGTGAAGCTGGCCACTTTGCGCAATGATGCCACCACAGCCAGACCCTTATTGTTATCAATATCGATTGACCTTGCGCTGACATTGTATGGCGACGTTGCCAACGGCGTTAATGAGCCGCTAACCGCAACAGTAAATGCCCCCACATCAACAGAGCCCGATGTTGTATAGAGAGTTGTTCCAGAATCATTCAGCCGAATACCAGTGACACCTTGCGTATAGCTATTGCCAACCCGTGAATGCGCAAGCGCGAAGGGAGATCCAGTCACAGCCGTTAATACTCCGCTTGTCGCAACCGAGAATACACTGATATTTTTAGATGCATCATTACCAACGAAAAGAAGTGTGCCTGATGGGTTGCTAGCGATTGAGCCCCCAAATCCCATCGTAGCGCCAACCTGATTGGCGAACGGGGAGCCCGCAACCGGTGTAAGTACACCACTCAGCGGGTTAATGCTAAACACTGTAATGGTATCACTGCCCGGATTAGTGGCGAAAAGTAAATTTTTCAATTTAGATACTGTAATATTGTTAATTGTAAAGAACGCTGTGGACGAACCATTACCGCCTGTTGCAAACGGGGCTCCTGGAACTGCTGTTAACTGTCCTGTAGTTTTATTAATTACATAGGCAGACACTGTATTGGCCGCTACCACATTATCATTGGAATAGAGAAACTGACCAGCAGCAACTACATTTACGGCAACTGTGGTTGCAGTGGCCGTTGCAGTAGCACTACCCGTTCCATCATTGGCTGTGACAATACACCTGATTGCTTTGCCCGTATCAGCCGCAGTGACTGTATAACTGGCTCCTGTCCCGCTGACAGGAATATTCGTCGCATTCGCCTGCCACTGATAACTAAGCGCAGCAGCTCCGGCATTATCCACATCAGTGGTCGCCGTTCCGCTTAACGTCAACAGCGTATTAGCGGTAACAGCGGTTTGGACAATTGATGGAGCAACAGTGAAAACAGGCGCATCATTGATTGGGGCAACCGTAACATTTGCTGTGCCGATAACACTCAAGCCGCCCGTATCAGTCGCCCTGAATGTAAAGCTGGTCGTGCCGTTGAAATTCAGTCCGGGTGTATACACCAGTTTATTAGCAACCACGCTGGCCACGCCATTGGCCGGCTGTGTGACAATGGTAAACGTATGCGTATCGGCAGTGTTCGGATCGACGACAGCAGGTATCACGCCAGCGCTGGCAGTATCTTCATTGGTGGTGATCGTTGCGCTGGTTGAAGTCGGCACCCGATTCGGCCAATTGACGGTATTGGCCGCATCAAAAGCGGCGGCGGCAGTGCCCTGAGGTAGGTTCGTGGCAACAACATTGATGGTGTTGCCCGTGCCTGTGCCGCCGATATGGAAACCGGTCGTCAAAGGTGACATAAAATTCAGATTATTGTACGTTTGCGAGGCATTGCTGAAATTCAGCAGCAAGGGCGTTGCGGTTGGTGCGTAGTTTTGGAATGTCACGTTATCGAATTGCGTCGGTGCTGTTGTGTTGATGGTGAGCAACACATTATCGACAGTTACGCCATTCATATTTACGCCGCCATTCAATGAAAGGTCGCCAGGGCCGCCAAAAAAAGGACTGATTGATGACCCGGTCGATGAGGTGAATAAGCCTTGAACAACAGACCCGCTCGATCCAATGCTGCCATGGTTCACAAGCGTGGTGAAAGTAGTATTCATGGCTTTCATCGTGCCATTGTTCGTCAAGGTTCCAGCACCGTTGATGGTTGCCGTATCAAACCGGAATAAGGTAGCTCCCGTACCGGCAGGGTGAGCAACTGCTCCGGTCAATGTGACTGTACTACTAATATCGAAAAACACCGTGCCTGCGCCAGCCCACAGGCTTCCCACTGCATCAATTAAGACAGTGCTGGCAACATCGCAAGAAAGGGTCACGCCAGTTGCTATATTTACTGTACCTGCAGTCAGATCAATAGAGCGTCCAACACCACCAACAGTTAGACCCTGAAGTACCGTGATAGCCCCTGTGTTGACTAGATTAGCAACGACAATAGCTCCCACATGATTGATAATGGTTCCTGCATTGGTCAATGCGCCCGCAGTCACAGTTAGCGTTTTTATCGGCAAAGCCGGAGCAATAAAATCAATCGTACCATTGTTGGTGAACCCGGTCGCAATGGTTGAATTACCGGCAATACTTAACGTAGACCCTGCCTGATTTGCCAAAGCTGTGATCGTCATACCGGTAGTGATCGGTTGATTGGCAGGAAATGCCGGAATAAAGACTGTTGATGCCGCACCAGGAACCATGCCAACATCCCAGTTGCTGGCAACATTCCACGCCGTACTGGTTGTGCCGATCCAAACGTGCGTCGTGCCTGGCGGAGCGATTGCGGTGACATTCACCGTGCGGGTCACTGGCGTAGCCGGATTGCTGGCTGCATCGGCAGCGTTGTAGGTCAGCGTATATGCCCCAACCACGGTTGTATTGACTGCACCAGTAACCAGAGCCACCAGGCCGGCACTCACATTATCCGTCACAACACTGCCAGGATCAGTAAACACACTGCCCTGCGGCACCGCCAGCGGGTTGGCTCCGTTCAATGCAATTGTGGGTGGCGACTGATCTGTTACAGTAACCACTACCAGAACCGGGATTGACGTGTTACCTGCCGCATCCGTCGAGGTGAAAGTGACTGTTGTCGGACCGAGTGGAAATTGCAATGGCGCATCATTTGTCACGACAGGGTTGGCATCGACATTATCTGTTGCTGTTACTGCTGCCAAAAATGCTGCAATAGCGGTATTACCCTTGGGTGTTCCTGTTCCATCAATGGCAGCAACTGTGATTGGAGCCGGACCGCTCACGACTGGCGGCTGCGTATCCGTCGGCGGGGTTAATATCACATCCACCAGCACAGGTGCCGCCGATGGAGCTAGCGCCACTGTAGTTACACCCGACAAAATCGGCACCGCAGCAGGCGTACCGACCGGCGTATTAAAACCCTGAATGCTAAATGTTCTGGAAGCGCCCTGAGGGACATTATATTGTTTGATGAGCTGCGTACCGGGTGCTCCTGCGGGAAATGAGTCCACGATAGTCGCAAAACCATTGCCCGAGATCATCACCGTGACGGATACCGCACCGGCAAGATTAATCGCATTGGCATCAGGAATGACTATATTTAACATTTTATCGACCAAATCAGCCTGAGCAACAGTCTGCCCAGGCAAATGCATTGCCAGCTGTACCGGCACCATATTACTCAGCGCAACAGTGGGAGTGCCACTACCGCCACCACAGCTGGTCAGTGAAAGAACCAAGAACAATAAAAAGGCTATATAATTTGATCGGAAAAAAACTTTCATGACAAAACTCCTTTTAGCAGGGCTACGCACTCTTTCTTCAATATCCGTTGCAAACAAAGCTTCTGCGCAATCATCACGGCGATCAGGTGAATTGCACCGCAAGAGAATATCCCCTGGGGGATTGATGAATAATGCGAGATAGATAAAGTGTTCAATACATTATATCTATCACTAAAACTGAATCACAATGTTCACATTGGTATTCACCGCAGCCGGTGTGGATTTGGTTAACGGCGGCGTTATAGGTTTCAAGGCGGCGATCTTACTAGCGACACCAGTTTGTTGCTTGCCGGTATTCAGTCCAGTACCACCAGCGAGGGCGCCACCTTTGCCTGCACCACCCGGCGGTGCAGCAGGATCAGCGGCTGGGGCGCTAGCAGCACCGGCCCCACCTGCTCCGCCAGTTTTCTTATCCCCATTTAAACTTGTCTCCTGATCCGCCGCTTTCCCATCCTGCTGCGTACTCAGTTTCATGGATTTTATTTCACCAATAGTCATATCTCTGGGTGCTGTCGGAGGCTTGTTCCCTGTCACTTGTATAAACTGATTCACGGTCAGGAACCGAACCTTCGAAGGGTCATTTTTATTGGTGATTTTAACGCTGCCTGAATGACCATAAAAATTAGATTTGGTCGGTGAAACAACTTGAACCGTCCACTCCGTACCACGCACAGCAGCTACGGCTCCTGGCGTTTCAATACGAAAATATGAGTTATTGTCCTCCGCCTTGCTCACTACTGCCCGAAGCGTTCCTCGCAAAGCTCTGATATTACTTTTACGCACTTTGGTTTCAGCGTTATACGAAAATTCACCCACCTGTATTTTTGTCAACGAACCAATATTTAATACACTGCCATCGGTAAATTTCAGTTGTGTGCGAGAACGCCTGCCTGTTCGAATCGTATCACCAACTTCTACGCTATTTCCGACCACAAGAGCCTGGGCTTGTCTGGCACCGGCATGAAACACATCAACAATACCATGTGTTTTTTTAACTTCCGCAACACCGGCATCTGCAGATGATGCAAACATCAGCAGGCAAACCAATATCGCAGCCGCCATCCTTGCAGAAGAAAGTGGGGTAATGGTCAGCTTTTTCATATCAAAAACTCCTGCTAATGGTCACGCCGCCGAGCATGCGTACATAGGTATATATATCCAGTGTTGATAACACATGGGTGTAACTGCCATTCAAACCGACATCAAAATAGGGTAAATGGTAGGATAGTGAAACTGCGGCTGAGTATGACGTGTCACGGCGTTTTACAGCAAAACCAACGGGGATATTCCGATAGCGCTGTTGACTAATCGATGCCTGCGCACCTGCAACGAATGAACCCAACCATGTAATCGGCGTTTCACCACTCACATCTGCGCCAAAACCTGAATAGCTCCAGTCAGTACCCCGCGTCGTACTGGATACATAATAACTTCCCAGCTGGATGCTGGATTTATGATCTTCTGAATATCCTGAAATTCGCAACTCCGGCTTCACCAGCCAGCCATCCTGATTCGATGTGGTCAGAACAATCGGCTGATAATAATTCTCACGAGCACCAGTGACCGACAAGGTGTACTGAAGCTGTTTGCTCTGCGTATAGGTAAAGCCGGGCCGCAAACTGATTGTATCCATATAACTTTTATAGTTCACAAAGTAATAATCAAACGTTGCATCCATAAAAACCAGATGTTTGCCCCCGACATTGTGGTAAGGCGTCAGCGTCGCCCCGATTCCGGTCACATCGAATGTGCGTAGCTTCGCATGCGCATTTTCATAGAGCCTTGCCTCCAATACGTACCCGGCTCCCGATTTTGAAGCAGGCGGCGCATAGTTCAGCGAAGCCAGAAATACATGTTCAAAATCACTCTCGCCAGTAATCAACGGGACAATGGGGGAAGTCGATGGTTTCAGCACCACATTGCTATCAAACTGAACTCCATACATGCCAAAAACTGACAGATAACTTACATTTTCCAGTGCCACAGCATCGGAAAGGCTCTTTTTAGCAAGTGTGGCCACATCTGATGTTGGATCAATGGCAACACTCTGCTGTAAGAGCACCTTACCCTGTCCATTTCGTCCCATATGAATATTACTAATACCCTGATTATAAAGGCTCTTCTGCTTAAATGATGTATCGGAGGAATCAGCTTTTTTGAAATATTGAATAGCCAAAGGATACTTTTCTGTCTTTTCATTCACCATGCCCAACATATACAAGGCATATGCATCAGCGGGCTTGCTTTTCAATACCTTTTGAAAGGCTGTACCTGCCAGTGCATAACGTTTCATTTTATACTGCAAATTGCCCAAGCGAACATAGACCGGCAGAGGGTCAGCCATGCTCATTGAGGCACGTTGGTAGGCATCAAGTGCCGCATCAAAATTCAACATATCTTCCCGAACTTTGCCTAAACGAAATAACACTCGTCCATTATTCGGTTTGACTTTCTGCAAATCCTGCAAGGCCCATAACGCCTCTTCAAGACGACCGCTCTCATAATCCGCATCAATCTGACTAAAAACACCTCCCTTATTATTGCCTTTTGATGAACTTTTGGTAGATGGATGATTATTCACAGCTTGTCGATGATGTGTTGCTATAGGCATCACCCGTGATGGTTTTTTCGCCACTGGGTGAGTAGACACCCGAACAGGTTCATCTTCAAAAAGCACCGAAGAGTTCTCTAAGACAGACTGATAGCCAGTCCCTGCTGAAACCCCAACCGAGAAAAAACATATATTTATCAACAGAAAAAATGAAAAAAAGAATCTATTGCGCATGATAAAAACCATATCCTTCAAAAATAACACCCTCCCCAAAACTACAAATTGGAAGATCCTGACGGACAGCGTAATTAAATACGATCAATACGCAACTCCCCACTAAAATCTAAGTGTTTACAGCGATGCCATAAAAAAGACTATGTTCACAAATTAAGATTCAGACTGTTCCGGCAATTTATTCAGCGGGATTTGGGGTCGCACCTTGAATGTTGAATTGACTCCATCCCGAACTCAGAAGCTAAGCTCTTTTGATTCGGGTCATCCATGATCCTCACCTTTCAGGCGAGCCTTTGGCTCGTCCGAACCTACTATCCTGTAGATTCGTGATTCGAGGCATCCTGCCCTTCACCCTGCGGGCGAGCTGAAGTTAGTACAGCATGACTTTTGGTCATACTGACTCCGCAACATCAAAGATGCGATCATTCCGGAATTCAATGATGTGAAACAGAGGCGGTTAAAAAGCTGAGTTTAGGCCTGGCTCTTACCTGAATCGTTAGGAGCAGCTTCTTCTGCATCCCGTATGACCTGATCAACGTCTGAGGTGAATTGGTTTAAGTCTGATGCATCTCGCTCAGCCTGCTCAGCCTGCTTTTTTAGCTCATTCTGTTTATGTGTATACTGCTCAAGAT
>CAYZJL010000039.1:0-14098 GCA_964478615.1 uncultured Zetaproteobacteria bacterium | reverse complement strand
ACTATATATTGTAAAGATTACGGAGAATGATAAATGGCTATTACAGCTGCAGATGTAAAAAAACTGCGTGACTTAAGTGGCGCTGGCATGATGGACTGCAAAAAAGCATTGGGTGAAACTGATGGGAATATTGAAGCGGCAGTCGATTTCTTGCGCAAAAAAGGCTTAGCGGCAGCATCCAAAAAAGCTGGCCGCATTGCTGCTGAAGGCATCGTTGTATCGGTATCTGAAGGCAACATTGGCGTAGTATTGGAAGTGAACGCTGAAACTGACTTTGTAAGCAAGAATGATCAGTTTGTCGATTTCGCAAACGCCATTGCGGCTTTAATTATTAAAGAAAACCCTGCTGACGTTGACACACTGAAAACTTTAAGCTTTGATGACGAGCACAATGTTGAACAGGCTCTGTCACAACTCATCTCTACCATTGGTGAGAACATGAGCATTCGTCGCTTTGCCCGCACTGAGGTTGATGGCACTGTAGCCTCTTACGTACATGGCGGCGGCAAGATTGGTGTCTTGATTGGTATTGAGGGCGATACTGATGCGGTGCTGGCACGTGGTGTAGCCATGCATGTTGCAGCATCTAACCCGCATTTTATTGCTCGCGCTGATGTGGATGCTGAATCTGTTGAGCGTGAACGCGCAGTACTGTCGGAACGCGCTATCGCCAGCGGCAAACCTGAAGCTATTGTTGATAAAATTGTAACCGGTCAGCTCAATAAATTCTATTCTGAAATTTGTCTACTTGAGCAGGATTTCGTCATGGATACGGACAAAAAAGTAGGCAAAGCCCTGGGTAGTGCCAAGCTGGTATCCATGTCCCGTTTCCAACTTGGTGAAGGCATTGAGAAAAAAGAAGAAGACTTTGCAGCCGAAGTTGCTGCTCAGATTCAAGGCACTAAAAGCTGATGACTGAAGCTTCTGGTAATCATCTGGAGCAGCGCCCATACAAGCGGGTGCTGCTCAAGCTTTCTGGTGAAGTATTGATGGGTGACACTGCATTTGGTGTTGATGTTGAAACCATCAATCGCCTGGCAAAAGAACTTATTGAAGTCCAGAACTCAGACATTGAGTTGGCTCTTGTGATTGGCGGAGGCAATATTTTTCGCGGCATGAGTGGCACGGCCTCCGGCATGGATAGAGCCAGCGCAGATTATATGGGCATGCTGGCAACAGTCATGAATGCCATTGCCCTGCAGGATGCTATTGAACGCAACGGGGCAACTGTTCGCGTAATTTCGGCTCTGGCTATCAAGGAAGTGGCCGAACCATACATCCGCCGTCGTGCTGTGCGTCACCTGGAAAAGGGCCGCATTCTTATCTTCGCCGCTGGTACAGGAAACCCATATTTTACAACAGATACGGCTGCCAGCTTACGCGCCATGGAAATTCAAGCCGATGCTGTACTCAAGGGAACCAAAGTCGACGGGGTCTACACATCTGATCCGGCCAAAAATCCCGATGCGCAAAAATATGACACACTCACATTCACAGAAGCATTGACCAGGCGATTGGGCGTGATGGATTCCACTGCCATGTCTTTATGCAGAGATAATCACATGCCGATTGTTGTGTTTGATGTTACAACACCTGGACAAATGTTACGTGCCGTATCAGGTGAACCGGTTGGCACACTGGTGCAGGAGGGATAAATGTCTACCGAATTGCAAAGCAAAATGCAGAAGTCAATCGCAGCATTAAGATCAGAATTGGCTACTATTCGTACAGGGCGCGCTAATTCAGCACTACTTGATCATATCAAAGTGAACTATTATGGCTCTGATGTACCCGTTTCCCAAATAGGTAACATCTCGGTGCCTGAACCACGCATGTTGATGGTTACACCATGGGAAAAAACTATTTTGGGTGATCTTGAGAAGGCAATTCTCAAATCTGACCTTGGTCTGAACCCTTCCAATGATGGTGAGGTGATTCGTATTATTCTGCCTGAATTGACTGAAGACCGCCGTAAAGAGCTGGTCAAGCAGGTTAAAGCTGCAGGTGAGAAAACCAAAGTATCGCTTCGCAACATCCGCCGTGATGCTAACGATGAGATTAAAAAACAGGTTAAAGATGACGGTCTTTCAGAAGATGAAGGTAAACGTAATCAAGACCAAATTCAGAAAATTACCGATAAGTTCGTTGCTGAAACCGATCAGGTCATCGAACATAAAGAAACCGATATTCTGACTGTCTGATGTCTCCAAACGCTGAGGATACCACGTCCTCACTGCCTCATCACGTAGGCATTATTATGGATGGCAATGGCCGCTGGGCCAAGGCTCAGGGTAAAGGGCGCCTGGAAGGACACAAAAAGGGTGCGGAAGTGGCTCGTAATGTTGTGCACTGGGCAAAAAACCTGGGCATTAAACAAATCTCTTTGTACGCCTTTTCGACAGAAAACTGGCAACGCCCCAAGCTGGAAGTACGTGGCCTTATGAGTCTACTATCTATACTGCTGCCAAAAACCCTGCCTGAAATGATGCAAAACGATGTCCGATTTCGTACTCTCGGTGATATCTCGCCCCTACCGAACAGCGCTAAAAAAGCGGTGCATCAAGCCGTGGAGGAGACCAAAAACAATAGAGCCATTGATCTCATTCTGTGCCTGAACTATGGAGGACAGCAAGAGATCATTAGCGCAGCTAAACATCTACTGCGGCATGCGCTGCGGCAAGACAATCCCGAACAAGCTGTGGCAGACCTTAATCCAGCAACGTTTCGTGAACGTATGTGGTGCCGTGACATTGCTCCGCTGGATCTGCTTATCCGCACAGGGGGAGAAAAGAGAATTTCTAATTTTCACCTTTGGGATGCAGCCTATGCCGAACTCTATTTCACCGATGTGCTGTGGCCTGACTACTCACAGGAGCATTTATCACTAGCTCTGAACGACTTTCAAGCACGCGAGCGCCGCTATGGTCTAACCAGTGAGCAGGTACAATCATGAACGAACTGGCTAAACGCATCACCACTGCAATCGTTCTGCTGGTATTGGTCTGGGCATGGTATTTCAACCTTGCATCACCATGGTTTGAGCGCGGACTGGCCCTCTTTGGCTGGCTGACCACATGCGAACTCATCCTGCTGGTGAAATTGCGTCGTCCCTGGTTCTATATGTTCACGGCTTTATTGGCATGGTTCGCATTCTGCTTTTCAGCGGATCTACAACCGCTGTTGCTGACCATATTTCTTTGGTTTGCATGTTTTGTCTATGACGCACGCCGTAACCCAGCCGCTTTTGATCATTTTTTTACCGGCATCTGGATGTTTGGATGGCTGTTTGCCTTTGCGCTGGCTATTGCAGATACACATCTGAGCAAAACTGGGCAGGGATTAATGATCGGTACCTGCCTGGCAGTTTGGGTTTCCGATTCAGCGGCCTATTTTATTGGCCGCGCCTGGGGTAAACACAAACTATGTCCGGCTGTTAGTCCAGGGAAATCTGTAGAAGGCGCCATCGGCGGCCTTGCTTTTGGTGTCCCTGTAGCGGCTGGTTGTTGGGTTTATCTAGGCGTTTTACCATTAAACGCTGCTATTGCACTGGCTATTGTAGCTGTTATCGCCGGCATGCTTGGTGATCTGTCTGAATCATCGCTAAAACGCATTGTAGGTGCAAAAGACAGTGGCCGCTGGTTACCCGGGCACGGAGGCATTCTTGATCGTACGGACGCGATGCTCATGTCTGTGCCGGTAACATGGTTAGTGTGGGGCCTGATTTAATGACAAACAGACAAAACCAGCCAACACGCATGACCATACTGGGTGCAACAGGATCCATCGGTTGCAGCACCGCTGATGTAATGCTCAAACACCCGGATAAATTTTCTGCTTTTGCTCTTGTCGGACACAGAAATGTGGATAAGATGCTTGCGTTAGCCAGCTCCCTGCGGCCGCAATGGATTGTCATGACCGATGCTGATGCAGCCAAACAACTGCGCGGAAAACTGCCTGCCGGTGTGCGCCTGGAAAGCGGCATGGATGCTGCCGTTGCACTCTCCTCCGATCCAGAAACAGATATGGTGATGGCCGCCATGGTTGGCTCTGCCGGTTTGCCTGCCACACTGGCAGCTGTGCAAGCAGGCAAACGCGTTGGCCTTGCCAATAAAGAGTGTCTGGTGACTGCCGGACAAATTTTCATGACTGAAGCCAAAAAGTCTGGAGCTCTGGTGGTGCCGGTAGACTCTGAACACGCGGCAGTACATCAATGCCTGGTCGGCCATGATCATGCCTCCATATCACAAGTTATTCTCACTGCATCCGGTGGACCATTCCGCGATCGTGATCCAGCTACACTGCACGCAGTAACGCCGGAAGAGGCCATTGCACACCCCAACTGGGAGATGGGGGCAAAGATCAGCGTTGATTCAGCCACCATGATGAATAAAGCGCTCGAACTCATCGAAGCACGATGGCTATTCGATATTGAGCCCGATAAGTTATCGGCCATCATTCACCCGGAGAGCATCATACACGGCATGATTGAATATATTGATGGCTCCGTGCTGGCACAACTTGCCATGCCTGATATGCGCATGCCCATTGCTTATGCCATGCAAATTCAACCTAGACTTACGACCGGCATCCCATGGCTGGATCTGGCTAAAACAGGTCAACTGAACTTTCAGGCTGTGGATGAGGAACGTTTCCCAGCCATGCGCCTGGTACAAGATGTACTACAAGGTGAAAACTCACTCTCTATCGCGTTGAATGCAGCCAATGAAGTTGCAAACGCAGCTTTTAGAAACAGAGAGATTGGTTTTATGGATATTGTTACAACAGTCGAAACAGTACTCCAGCAAGTGAACAACCTCCCTGTAGAAACGCTGGATAATGTGTGGGCACACGATGCCCATGCCAGAGCGATGACAGTGGAAGTAATGAATGCTTAAAGCAATGGAGCGTAATCCATCATGATTGAAATTTTGCACACATCCCTGGCCTTTATTGTTGCAATAGCACTACTTATTGCGGTGCATGAATACGGCCATTTTTCGATGGCCCGCAGACTTGGCATTAAAGTAGAGAAGTTCTCTATTGGCTTTGGCCCCGCTCTCTTTTCCTGGCGCAGTAAAGATAAAGAAGTACAATATATCATCGCAGCTATTCCCTTGGGCGGCTATGTGAAAATGCTTGGAGAAAACCCGGATGAACAGGGGGAAGGCGAACAGGCAGAACTCTCAGAACAGGATAGAGCCCGAGCCTTTAACAATCAACCTGTCTGGAAACGTGCTGCAGTAGCCGTTGCAGGCCCAGCCTATAATTTTCTCTTCGCTATCGTCGCATATATGATCATTGGCTGGCTTGGCCAGGCAGTATTGCCAACCATTGTCGGCCATATAACGCCCGCATCGATTGCAGAACAATCAGGCTTACAGATTGACGACAAGGTTTTATCAGTCGAACAACATCAGGTGCATTCATGGCAACAGCTGGAAGAGAGACTGAAACAAAAGGTTGGCTCTTCGCTCACACTGCAAGTGCTGCGTGATGAACGCACGATTGAACTCAACATGCATCTGCCAGAACAGGATAAAGACCCGCTTCTGATGGATATTGCTGATCAAGCCCTGGGCTTCAGTCCTGGATTGATCGTACGCATTGCCGAAGTCATGGATGGATCTGCAGCCCAACGTGGCGGTCTGCAAAAGGGTGACATAATCAAACAGATCAACGGCTGGCCGGTCTCTAACATGTCCCAGTTCATTGAACAAATTAAAGCCAAAGCGGAACAGCCAGTAAACCTGACAGTGCGGCGTGAGCACACACGCATGCAACTGCAAATCACACCAGCAGCCGATCAAAACAATCAAGGTCGCCTGGGTGTGAAATTAGCATCACAGGCTATCCACGGCACTGAAATGTACCGCATGAGTATACTCGATGGGCTAACATATGGCTTCACCCGCACCTGGGAGATGACAGCACTAACATTGAATGTGTTTGGTAAAATGGTGACATCCGCCATCTCCCCCGATAATCTCGGTGGCCCTATCGCCATTGCACAATTGGCAGGCAAAACAGCTGAGATGGGACTGGTTTATTTTATCGGTTTTCTGGCCCTGATTTCAGTGAACCTCGGGGTGTTGAATCTCCTGCCTATCCCAATACTGGATGGGGGTTTGTTGCTTTATCTTGGACTGGAAAAAATAGCTGGAAAACCATTGCCGCAGAAGGCATTGGAAATAACGCAAATGATGGGACTATTTCTGATTATAAGTTTAATGCTGTTTGCCTTTTACAATGATATTTCACGTCTTTTTAGAGGTTAATCATGACTAGCTCAATCAAATGGCTGTTATTCCATATGATGTTCATGCTTACGCTTTGCTGCGGGCAGGTTTCATCCAGCATTGCTGCTGAAAGCAGTGCAACACAACCTGTTATTCTCTCGATCGATGTAGAAGGCAATCGTTTTGTGGAACAGGATGCAGTTCTGGTCAAGCTACAGACTCAGGTAGGTCAACCACTTGATCGGCGCATACTTAGTCGAGATGTGAGAAAGTTATATCATGCAGGCTTTTTCTCTGACATCCGCTTTGTTGGCACCAGAACGCTTCAGGGCATTAAACTTGTCTGCCATGTGAAAGAGTTTCCTCTCATTGCCAATATCAACATTGAAGGCAATGATGAGCATCGCACCAAGGATCTACAGCTCTGGATGAAACTCAAACCAGGTCACACCTATAACCCGATGAACCGTGAAAAAGACCTCAACAGGTTACTTAAAGGATACCTGAAAGATGGTTTTTATCAGGTAAAAGTAGATTTTATTCCTACTGAACGTAAAGATGGTAGAATTGATCTGCTCGTTCGCATTCATGAAGGCAATGTTACACGCATCAATCGCATTCATATCATTGGTAATAAGGCCTTCAGTGATGCCACACTACGTGGCCAGTTAGCATCCCAACAGCCTGATCTCTTTTCATCTTTTGGCAGCCGGAGTGTATTTAACCAAAAAAGGTTTGGTGCTGATGGGCAAATATTGCAACAGTACTATATGAACAATGGTTATCTGGATATGAAAATCGAATCCCAACAGATCACCATCTCTGAAGACAATAAAACATTTTCACTTACATTCAGTCTGCATGAGGGGCACCCGTATACCGTTAGCGGCATTGATATACAGGGTGATTTTATTCCTGATCAACAAACATTAAAGGATCTGATCGAGCTTAAAGAAGGCGACACCTATTCTCTCAGCGCCATGCAAAATACAGTTGCAGCCATGGCTGAACGCATCGGTGATGAAGGTTATGCCTTTGCATCTGTCACGCCATTATTAAATCGTAATATTGATGATCATACAGTTTCTGTTATTTTTGATATAGAAAAAGGTAAAGAGGTTTATATCGAACGCATTGAAATTACCGGTAATGAAAAGTCAGATGATACCGTTGTACGCCGGTTAATTACTCAAAGTGAGGGAGCTCGTTACTCAGGTTCACAAATCCAGGCCTCAAAAGAAGCATTGGGGCGCGCTACTTTTGTTGAAGACCTGCGTGTTTCTCTACCCAAGGGAAGCAGCAGTGACAAAGTTAACATGAAAGTAGGCATCACTGAAAAACGAACCGGGTCAATTTCTGGCGGCATTGGATTTTCCCAGCGTGAAAAGGTGATTTTAACCGCTAAACTTTCAGAATCAAATCTGTTTGGTAAAGGTTATCAAGCCAGCCTGAATGGACAGTATGGCAGGGTTACACAAGATGTTAATGCCAGCTTCACTAACTCATACTTCTTAGGCAGCAATATCAGCGCTTCAGTTAGTGTTTTTAAAAAGAAGACAGACCCTCTGGACACTATAACATTTCAAACAGATTCTGTTGGTGGATCTGTTGGTTTTGGGCTCCCCATTACGCACCATCTCACCTATGGCATTAGCTACAGAATCAATAGCACCAATCTGACAAACGCACCAGTTAATGCATCACTCATAACCATTTCCCAGCTTGGTAAACAGACCATTGATGAATTCATTCAATCCATAAACTGGGACTCAAGAGATCGATTAATGGCCGCAACAACGGGGCATTCCGAGTCTCTTAGTTTTGGTTTTTCAGGCCTGGGAGGGCAAAGTAAATTTTGGGAAACATCGATTTCAAGCCAGGCCTACTTCTCCCTTGATGAAGAGCATCAATATATCTTTAACCCCTCTTTCTCAGCTGCAATGATTCGCCCCTATGCAAAATCCAACACACCACTCTGGCGTCGCTATTCTCTCGGAGGTCTTGGCAGCATGCGCGGCTTTGACTCAACAGGCATTAGCCTGCGAGACAAGATCACCAAAGAAGCCGTTGGCGCGGATAATCAGGCCAGGGCATCACTCAACCTCTTTGTCCCGATCCCTTTGATGAAAGACATCCCCGGTGTGCGCGGGGTTCTGTTTGCGGATGCAGGTACCGTCTGGGGATCAGTATCTACCACCGTAGGAAATACAGCACTGAATATTAGCGAACCATTTTCTATATCCCGTGTGCGCTATTCGGCAGGATTTGGAATAGAGTGGATATCTCCGGTAGGTCCCGTAGGTTTAGTCTGGTCATTCCCGATACAAACTGTCCCTGGTGATATTGAGCGAACGTTTGAATTTTCATTAGGACAATCATTTTAATTGAACAGTATCATCCACAGCAGAATGTTTTCATTCGATAAGGTTTATGTTCGAATGCATCGCACTTATTGTAAAGGTAAAAACAAAGGAGTAAATCATGCTTAAAAAGTTGAAAGTACACGCCCTGGTGGCATCCATTGCTCTGTTTGGCACGTTCGGAGCAATCTCCGCCCAGGCTGCTGAATTAAAAGTTGGCTACATTGATATCAAAACAGCCTTGGAAAACACCGCTGAATACCAGAGTGGCATGAAACGTTTACAAGCATTAAGCAACATTAAACTTAAAGCATTAAAAGCATTAAAAGCAGAAATAGATGCGGCAGAAAAAGACCTTATGAGCCAGTCTCTGGCTATGTCACAAGAACATCTGGCGCAAAAACAACAGAACTTGAAAGAGATGGGGAAAAAATTCCAACGTATGCAGCAAGATGCTCAGGAAGAGCTAGGTGCGGAGAAAAATCGCATGGATATTGCCAGCATGGCAAAATTTCAAAAAGTTATCACCTCATATGCCAAAAAGAATCAATTTGATATGATTATTCCGCGTCCTGTTTTCCTTTACATCAATCCAAAGCTTGATGTAACCGGTGATATTACCAAGCTTCTCGACAAGTAAGCCCTCCATTGGCGAAGACATTATCGCTTGTCGCCGTTGCTGATCTTATCCATGGACAGCTGGGGGGCCATGCAGAGCAGACAAAAGAGATACTGGTAACGGGCATCAACACACTATCTGATGCGGGCAAAGATGAGGTCTCTTTTTTAGCCAATAAACGTTATCAGAAAGATTTGAAATCAACCCGTGCTGCCGCTGTGCTGGTGGCACGTAACGCCACGATTGATGAAGAGCGCTGTATCATCCGCGTTGATGACCCCTATCTTGCTTTTGCATATTTACAACGCTTCTTTCACCCTGAAGTGATTGCAAACGGCAAACGACATGCATCAGCAACCATAGATGATTCAGCCATACTGGCTGATGATGTTGATGTTGCAGCAGGTGTTATTATTGGTGCCCGAGCCCAGGTTGGCAAAGGCACGCGCTTAGGGGCTGGCTGCATTATTGGCGAAGCAGTGCAGATTGGAACTGGCTGTCTACTACACCCCAAGTCGGTCATTGCTGATCATTGCATCCTGGGTAATGAAGTCATTTTGCAATCTGGAGCCATTATTGGCTCCGATGGTTTTGGATATGCCTGGAGTGGCACAAAACACTTGAAAATACCACAGGTTGGCCGGGTTATTCTCAAAGATGATGTGGAGATCGGAGCCAACACCTGTATTGATCGCGGTGCTATTGGAGATACCGTGATTGAACGCGGTGTTAAGCTCGATAACCAGATCCAGATCGCCCACAATGTACACATTGGTGCTTATAGCATCATGGCTGCTCAAGGTGGTATCGCAGGCTCTACGCATGTTGGTTCAGGCTGCCAGTTTGGTGGCCAGACAGCAATTGCTGGACATCTCAATATTGGTGCCAGTGTTAAACTGGCTGCCAAAAGTGGCGTCATGTCTGATTTGGAAGCCGGTGGCGTTTATGCTGGAGTGCCTGCTATGCCACACCGCTTATGGCTCAAAGTATCAGCCCTGACGACCAGGCTACCTGAAATATGGAAAGCTCAACGCGCAACAAAAAAACATAACAGTTAATGGAGCACAACATGCCGGAATTAATGATTGACGATATTATGAAGCGTTTGCCGCATCGTTATCCCTTTTTGCTGATTGATAGAATCCTTGATATTGAACCAGGCAAAACTATTCGTGCGCTGAAAAATGTCAGCATCAATGAACCACAGTTTACCGGGCATTTTCCCAGCCACCCTGTCATGCCGGGTGTGTTGCTGGTCGAAGCGATGGCACAGGCCGGTGGCATGCTGGCCTTTCAGTCGGTGGAAGATGATCGTGATTATCTGGTCTACTTTACCGGTATTGACGGTGTACGCTTCCGTAAACCTGTCGTACCTGGTGATCAGGTTATTTTTGAACTGACATGTCTGCGTCGTCGCGGATTTTTGTGGAAACTGCGTGGTGAAGCCTTTGTTGATGGCAAACTTGTTTGTGAAGGTACTCTGACGGCAACATTGATGCCGCAAGACGACGTATGAGCCCGATGATTCACCCCACAGCAGTGATCGATTGCAAGGCTGAGATTGGTAGTAATGTCGCCATCGGCCCTTACTGTGTGATTGGTGCAGATGTAAAAATAGGTGATAACTGTGAATTAATATCGCATGTAGTGGTAACTGGCCATACAAGCATGGGTTCAGGCAACCGGGTGTTTTCATTCACCTCAATCGGGCAGATCCCACAGGATCTGAAATATCACGGTGAACCTTCCCATGTCATCATTGGTAATAACAATCAAATTCGTGAAAATGCAACCATTAATGCTGGCACTGAAGGTGGTGGCATGATAACAAAAATCGGCAGCAACAATATGCTGATGGCCTATACCCATGTGGCGCATGACTGCATCCTGGGTAACAATATTGTACTGGCCAATTGCTCCACACTGGCTGGCCATGTTGAAGTCGATGATCAGGCTATTATTGGTGGACTCTCTGCTATTCAACAGTTCGTTCGCATCGGTAAGCTTGCCATGATCGGAGGTATGTCCGGTGTCACCAAAGATGTGCCTCCCTACTGCCTGTTAGCCGGTGGTTATCGCTCAGGTCTGAGTGGCCTGAATATCGTCGGGCTCAAGCGCAAAGGCTATAATCTTAAACAGGTCGGCCAGCTTAAAGAAGTGTATCGCCTGCTACTGCAAGAGAAGGGCAACCGTGACGAGCGCCTTAAACAGGCAGAAGCATTGTTGGATAAACATGATGACGTTGGCCATAGCCTGGTCGCTTTTGTTCGCTCCGCACAACGTGGCCTGACAACCCATGGCCGCGACTCAGAATAACTAAGCGATGAAAAAAATTGGTTTGATTGCCGGTTATGGTCATTTTCCACTGGAATTAGCAGTTGCACTTACCAGTGCCGGCTTTGAAGTTCACACCGTTGCGGCACGCGAAGAAGCTAACCCGGAAATTGAGATTTTGACCACTTCTACCTGCTGGTTACACGTTGGCCAGATTGGCGGCATGATCAAGGCCTTTAAACGCGCCGGTGTTGAGCAGGTGGTGATGGCAGGCAAGGTGCGCAAACTCCACCTCTTCCGCAACTTCAGACCTGACTTAACCGCCATGAAAGGCTTACTACGCTTAAAAGACAGGCGTGATGATTCCATCCTTCATACCATTTCCGATCTATTGGCTGAAGGTGGACTCAGCCTGATTGATCAAACCCTCTACGCCGGAGAGATGCTGGTCGGTGATGGCCATCTGGCTGGCCCGGTTATTAAAAAAGACCGGTTTGCTGACATTACCTTTGGTTTCAATCAGGCCAAAGGTGTAGCAGGCCTGGATATTGGACAAACCATCGTTGTACAAAACCAGGCCGTACTGGCTGTTGAAGCAATTGAAGGTACGGATGAAGCGATTAAACGCGGTGGCGAGCTCGGTAGCGGAAAAGCTGCTGTCATCAAAGTCGCCAAACCCAATCAGGATCTGCGTTTCGATGTACCTGCCGTTGGCCCGGACACCCTTGAAATGATGCACACTGCTGGCTGCACACTGTTGGCCGTTGAAGCGGGAAAAACACTGATGATTGAACGCCAGCGTTTTTTTGAGCTCGCCAATCAATACGGCATTTCAGTATACGGTGCCTCTGAGCAAGCATCAGCCGCATCATAACGGATAAGCATCGGTGAAACGTTTTTTTATCAGTGCCGGTGAGACATCAGGTGATTTGCATGCCGCAACGGTCGTCACCGAGTTGAATCAACGCTTTCCCGACTCACAAATTAGTGGCATTGCAGGCTCTCAGATGCAAGCTCAAGGCTGTATTCCTATCCATCATATGCATGAGCTCAATGTCATGGGTATTAGCGATGTGGTGCGTTCTCTCTCCCGCATTCGCCGTATCGAACAATCGATTCTGGCGCACTGTATCGAACACAATCCTGAAGTCGCAATCTTAGTCGACTTCTCCAGCTTTCATATGCGCCTTGGACGTAAACTCAGGCAGCTTGGTATTCCTGTAGTACATTTTATTGCTCCAAAGTTATGGGGATGGGGAAGCTGGCGCGTTCGGAAGCTGAAAATATCTCAAGATAAACTGGCCTGCATTCTCCCCTTTGAAGTTGAATGGTTCAAAAACCATGGTATCAAACACGCAGAATATGTTGGCAATCCCAGTTCTATCTCTTGCCAACATGGTTGGTCTGCGACTGAATTAAAACAGCATCTTGATATCAGTGATGAACAACCATTATTGGCATTATTGCCTGGCAGCCGCCCACAAGAGATAAAGACACACACACCCATTCTTGCCGAGGCATTAAAGCAGCTTAAACAACATATCCCTAAGCTTGCATGCGTTGTTCCACTCGCTCCTGGCATTGATATGATAGCTTTGGAACCGCTATGGCAACAGGGTGCTAAACCGATTGAACGCACACAGGATAATTATGCCATGCGAGCCGATGCTGCGATTGCCGTATCCGGCACCGCCACCCTTGAATTGGCCTTATGGAACACACCTACAGTATTAATCTACAAAGCAGCTCCATTGATGGCATTTATTGCCAGGCGCTTATTCAAACTACGTCACGTCGGTCTGGCCAATATCATTCTGGATGATCAAGCGGTGATGCCTGAACTGATTCAGGAAAACTGCTGTGTCGAGCAGATTATTGCCCAGCTGCTACCGCTGATTCGAAATGAACAAACAGCAGTAGATCAACGTTCCAAGTTTGCGCAATTACAATCTATCCTGGGGCACGAACAACCAGCTTCCGGTGTTGTTGATATGGTAGAAAACCTGCTCGACTAATGCATTCAGCCAAGGTTGGTTAGCTTGCTCCTACCCGAACTAATAAAGTAAACCCGAACCACTGCTGAATGTCGGCTTATTCATTGTATTGCCTTCAATAACTTTTAGCCCTTTCGATATCCTTCGACTGAGAGCTTTTGTCTCCACCGCATAAAAGGACAACAATCTGGCTTCCAACCCATTCATGGCCATGCTGCATTAGCCGCTGCAAAGATTGGCCTTTAATGCGCTTTATTTGCAGTCACATCATACAGGCTGCCGGAAACATATTTATGTAAAACGCTAGCCACCAACGTTTGGTAGGGGATACCTTCTTCCAGTGCCCTTCTTTGAATGGCAGATAAATCCCTTCCGGATAATCTGATATTGATCCTTTTATCTTTTTTGAACGTAGCTGCCGCTAACGCTTCAATAGAGGCTTTTCGCTCTTTCGTCATCGTTGATCTGAATTCATCCGACTCATAAGCCTTTAAAAGGTCTTGTTCTTGCTGATCTAATTTAACATTTTCCATCACTTCTCTCCCAGATACTGCTTGGTCGCCTTACGGCTAGGCACGATTGTCTTGAGAAATATTTCTTCATCATTTTCAACAT
>CAYZJL010000038.1:3870-14117 GCA_964478615.1 uncultured Zetaproteobacteria bacterium | reverse complement strand
AGATGGCTTTTGACCGAAAACCCTGTCAAGCTTTATTATGCTGAATAGTTACGAATCAACAACCTGGATGATCTTAAAAGGTTGAGTCCCGAATGGCACTAACTTAAGCCTTATCAGCCTGATATTTACTTCTGTGTGGAATCACTTTCATTTCATGCCTTGGCTTATTTAATCGCTGATAGTTTTTGGGTCGTCGTTTTACTGCCTGGGGCTCGCTTCGCCCCGGTCGGTCAGGTGCAATATTTCCTGCGATTGAATCGGTAAGTAGCCGTAGCAAGCGAATCTGGTCATTACGATTCATTTTCTCTTGATTCAGATGCGGCTCCCATTGTCGTAGTGCTTGCACACTGCCTTTAAAACTGATTCGGCGCAGTGTCACACCTTTCGCCTCTGCTGCTTCATGCATGAGGCGGCGAATACAATTGTAAGCAATCAGATGCATCAGAATTTCCTTACTCACCATCTCGGGTGTTTTGCAGCGCAGAATATCCATCCCCATGGTGGTTTTGATATCCCGGAAGAACAGTTCGACATCCCAGCGTTGAAAATAAACTTCCGCAATATCGCTGGCTGAATACTCCTCAGCATCGAGCAAGGTAGTCACAATATAGAACGAGGTGACCCGGAATCCGGGCTGTTTAACAGTCACTTTGATTTGCCGCAGGGGTAGTGTTTCCGGCAAACCTTCCCAGTCCTGTTGCGAATAACTGGACAGCTTGCTTCTAACCGGTTTTTTCCAATAGATCAGCAGGTCATCATCGCCCAGTACTTTGACTGCTCCAACTTCGTTGACAGGCATGCGCCGGGCAAGCGTAATGATTGAATCAACGCCTCTATCCTTAAAGCTGGATTGGTCATAGTAACTGCAAAACCCTTTATCACCCAAGAAAATGTCGCCCGGCTTGAAGGTGTCCCATTGTTTACGCAACATCGGTAGCTCATGACTTTTCTTGTTGCCCACTTCATAGCTGAGAAGCGTTCCATTATGCAGATTGAAGCAGGCGCAAATGTCAGCATTAGGGAAGCCCCAACCGGGTTTCTGGCTTTTGTATTGAGGCCACTTCTTCTGATTTCCCTCGGTGTCTGGCATGCTGACACCTGTGCCATCAACAACGATTATCCGGCGGCCATTCATACGACCCGGGTCAGCCTCCGATTGAATGCCTTCGGTTGTATGTTTGAAAATTGATTCGAGATCTGTCTGATCGAGCTTTTGCCGGGCTTTGCAATAAGCTGCCGTTGATGAGGATGGCAGCTTACCTGACTTTAATGCTGCGAACGCCTGTAATTTTCGAACAACCTCTTTGCAGCCGCCATCAGCATCCAACACCTGAGAGAGAAAAGCCCAGAAGGTATTTTCTTTGCTGTAAATTCTGCGTCGGCTTAATAGGCCGGATGATGCAGGTTGGAGATATCGCTCGGGAATAAATTTACCCAGACATTCACCAAGGTGGCTGAATGATTTCTGCTTCAGTTGGCGGATCTCTTCAGCCAGAATCTGTTGGGCTGAACGTGGTTTGCGATGCAGGGTAGGCCAGTCAAAACAGGGGAGATATAAGGAGTTCTTTTTCATCACTTATTATCTCATCTACGGTGCACTTTGGCATCTTATTTTTACCGCTAAATCAGCTTAAGTTAGCCCAATACTGCTTTTCCCGGAACCCATCAGACCAACCAACACAGGACTAATCTGTAGTTTCTTTTCTATTGAATCATGCATAGTCATCTTCCATGCGTCCATCATACTAGAAACAACAGATCACTGCATGTAACAAAGAATTTTTCACTCCTAACCACGTACCTTTCTCATTCTTCCGATTGATTAGAAACGTAAGAAGGCTCCTGCATATGGCCCTCTGAATGTTACATCAGCTAACACACCTTTACTGTCCAGTTTCATTTTAAGATAACGATAACCTGCGTATACTCCCACGCGTGGCTGAGGTGAAAACTCAATTTGAGTATCGAAATCAGTAAACGTATTACCTGCATACCCCAGATAACCAACACGACCATTCAGGCCAATAAACTCAGTGACTGCAATATTACCCCGCAAACCCACTGTAGGAATGACGACCGTAGCACTTTTATTGGATGTCGCTGTGCCCCCGCTACTCAGGTTGGTTTTAACATTGATGATTTTAGCCGTTGCCTCTAGCCCAAGTTGAAGCCTGGAAGGAGTGTCATTATTAAGCAGGTTATATGAATAACCAAGGTCGAAAATATTTGCCTGAAGTGAACTTTGCGTGACTGTGCCAGCCACAAAGTTTTGACCATTGTACTCAAGGGTGCGCTGTAATGTTCCTGCACCACCGAATTTAATTGGAATTATACCCAAGGAAAACAAACTGTTACCCTGCTTAATACTAAGTTCAGCTGTCACCTGACCACTATTGTAGAAATTCAAGTCACCGTCCATATTGATTTGGCTACCCGTACCGTTGGCAATAGCAGCAAATGTCCCGGATGGTAATAACAACATATAACCAACCTTGATAGTTACCTTTTCAGCACTCTGACCTGGGCTTGAAAAAGCCAGTAAAGCTGTAATTACAGCTGCAAATATTTTTAATTTCATTGGGTTAACTCCAGTTTTAATTTTATGAACACTCATTTAACTTCAATAATTCTCATCCTATCAACGACTCATGCGATAATAGCCAACCACAACGGCTACTTGATCCTCATCCAGCGTAGCTGCTGTAGTGGTACCAAAGCCAGAACGGTTATCCACACTCCAAATCGCACTTGGTTGGGCTGTTGTAACACCGACAGCAGTCACCCCGACACCGGCAGCTTGCGAATTCTCCCGGAACAAGCCGAAACGGGCATCCGGCTTTCCATCCACATGCGTATCCAACAAACGAGCCAAATCAGGCGTTAAATTACTTAGCACCAACACATTCCTGTCTCTCAATACAAATGTTCCTGTCGTGGTAGCCTCTTCAGCCCACGGCACATTCAGAAATGATGCCTGTACCTCTTGTGGATTGCCGTTGCTATCCAGGTAGACAAAACGATCTTCAGAACCTTCGGCTCGACCCGCCGGCAGCCGCACACCGGCAGCCAACATCGCATTGCGCAACGCAGTGCCTGCTGAACCACCACCAATAGCTCCGCCCACATAAGATGTCGGTGTTGTTTGACTATCGCCAACCACCACCCCCACACTGGTGAAGTGAGCCTGATAGGCTGTTGACCAGCTCTGCATAAATGCAGTGGATATCTGCTGATACACGGCATTGCGCTGCACATCCTTACCGATACTGACCGCACCAATAATAATGCCAATAACAATAAGCACTACAGACATCTCCACCAGTGTAAAACCACGTTGATTTCTATCCTGATGTACTACACAAGTAATTTTATTGATCATGTCTGACTCCTGACATAAATAATTTCATCTTACTGACCAAACAACCCGGCCCGATCCGAGTTATCTGCATTACTACGCACCGTAGTTGTCAACGTAGTCCATACGCCTAAAGGAGGAAATACAGTATCAAATTGCGTGACATAGTTGCCTGCAAGTGCTGTATTAACTGTCGTTATATTCAACACCCACACAGGTTGTGGTGACCATTGCCAAGCAGCCGTCGCCGGGTACGCGGGGCCAGCCATCCAGTGCCACGCCGACCTCCACCAGTACCAGTTACGTGATCGCCAGACCCAACCATTTACACCCAAGGTATTATTCGGAGCATGGGTGGCATAAATAGTATTCCCTGTATGCGTCGTGAATGCTGGAATGATACCATTCGGTAACGCCGATGATGGTGCTAAGGCATTCAAGGTTGTTATGATCGAAGCAGCAGTCAAAGCGTATACTCGCCAAGCGGAGCCTCCTGCCCCCTGATGAGCATTAGCTTCGGTCGCCGCTGTGATGCCAGCGATGCTCAATGGATTGATGGCTGCAAGCTGTGCCCGGTAATCACTCTCCGCCTGTTGCAGAATCACAGCCGATGAAGCGATATTGGCGTGTGCATGCACGGCAGACATAGACGCCGAACAGTGCATCTCTCCCCATAACTCTGAAAACCCAACACTTAACACCTTATCATTATACGTTGCTGATACGACCGTTTCCGGCATTTCAAACAAATTGGTCGTAGTAGCAGTCGCATTGAGACCATCAAACAGGCTAACTGTTGCCGCATTCGGGTCGGCATCCGTTGGCCCCGGATCCACCAGCACATAAGCGCGTTGAAGCAGACCTGTTGGTGTATTCACCCTCAGCGCAGTGCCCAACGGATTGCGCATCGCAGTGCGCAATCCCATGCATGCATCCACTGCATTCACCTGTGCTGCAGGTGTTACCGCAGTACGCACAATATTCGGTGGTAAGGTATTAGCCACAGGTAACAGGGGGTTAAAACGATCAACGGACTGAGCCAGATCAGCATCCAGCGAGAGTGTGGCATTAGCGGCCCGGTAGACACCATAACGCAGCGTTAAACCCGTCCTGTTTTTTGGAATGGAAGGCAACCCTAAAGTGCGCCATGGCACCTCTCCAACAGCATTACTCCCGCCGCAAGACTCTACACCGAGAGTATTTAATGCAGGACAAGGCAGCCGCGACTGCGCAAACAAAAAACCTTTCAGAGCCGCATCAACTCTAAACATGGCCTCAGGTAAGCTACCGGACTGAGGCGAAAGTTTGGCCGGGGCGTGCACCATAAATTTAGCCGCTACGATGGCAACCAGACCCAATGCGGCCAGTACAATGGAGAGTTCAATCAGTGAATAACCGCGCTCATTTCTCATTGTAACAAGCCATTGGCATCGGCACTGTTTGCCTCTGCTAAACGTGTAGTCGCCTCTGTTTGAGCCGCCGTCGCTCGATCAGATGCGCTGGTCAAATTGCTTACCGCAGTAGTTTGGGCTGTCGTAGCAGCAGCCAAAGCACCGGCACTCAGCGTTGCTCCACCAGTGGTGAAAAACTGAGCCAACGCGAAACGCATATCCGCGATCTGTTTTACAAAAGCAATAAACAGATGATATGCATTAGCTACAGCCCGAGCATCAGCCGCTGCCATGGCTGCTCGTGCTTTGCCATTAACTTCACCAATCGCTGAAGCACAGCGCAAGCGCGAAGCCAGTGTGGTAAACGCAACAGCATGAATACGGTCATCATAGGTCGCAGAAATAGCTCTTTCCATCTGATCAAAGTTCACATCCATCCCAGCGTTCAGAGCATCAAACAGATCCCCGCCAGCCACGCCATCAGCATCACCCCGACCCGGATCTGCCAACAGATAGGCAACATTGATCACGCCACCTGCACCATCACTTACATTTAGCGCTATTGATAAAGGTGCCTGTATTGCATTGCGCAGCGCAATACAAAAATCCAATCCGTTCAGATTTGTTGTTGTACCAGCTGCTGTGGCAACAGCGGGGGCCGTTGATGCGGCGGTTGCCGGAGCAATCGGTAATATTGGAAAAAAGCGATCCGGTACCGGCGTAACAGCCAGATCACTATCCAATGATGCCGTAGCTGATGCATTCCGGTATACAGCGTAACGTAGCGCCAGACCGGATGCGTTAAGAACAGGAGCTGCCAGCCCCAACGTTCGCCAGGGCAGAGCGCCAACAGACACCCCGCATGTTTCACTACCTGCACCTGTGCCATTATCGGGACAAGGCAAACGTCCATTGCTAGTGATAAAGCCCAGTAAAGCATCATCCATACGCAATAGCATCGCGGAAGATGACGAGCCGGAGAGTGACTCCCCTGCTTTATGCATTAAGGTAACAATGCCACCAACCATCAATCCTATCACCATCAAGCTTACCGATAGTTCCAGCAGTGAAAAACCTTTTTCACATTTCATCATTGCGCCAGGCCCAACGCATCGGCCTGTGACAACAGAGAAGGCACGGATGTATCGGTCCAAACCGCAGCAGCAGTACCTCCACTGGCATTAATATCTGCGGCTAAAGATTGCACCTCAGCAATAGCATCACGATGCGCATCCGCCAGCATATCAAGCGAACGCGTCGCTGTGTCGCACTGCAGCAGCAACAACAGTGCATTAAAACCTTTGGTGATCGTACGATCATCATTGTTCGCACTCCAGGCCAGTTCAGGCGGATCATAAGCTGGTGTAGCAGCTGTTAGCGTACTGTTGGCGCCATCGAACATACTCCCATCCGCATCCGCATCTTTCTCCCCTGCATCAGCAATCACATAAGCAACCTGCCGATTTGGCGTTGCCGCAACATGTAAAAATGCCGTATTCAATCCTGCTCCGCTGGCATTGCTGAGTGCACCACACATATCCAGTGCATTTATTTGGCCAAAGGTAGTTACCACAGCCCTGCTTGTAGTCGGATTAAACAGATCAGAGGCAACAGCCAAATCAGCAGATGCGCCACTATTACGGTATACACCATAACTCAATCGCGCCACACCACGACTATCAGGAGCTGACTTAAACCCCATCGTGCGCCATGGATAGGTACCAATAGTCTCGCTTAAAGCACAGACACCGGCACTGCCTTCCAGGCCATCCCCATTCACATCCGGACAAGGTAAGCGACCGTTGAATAGCAAAAAACTTTGAATTTGTTTGTCTGCCCGATCCAACAAACGGGCCTGATCAACGCTTCTGGCTTGTGGCATAAACAGATTAAGACTCATCAGCACTACCGATGCAAGACCACCTAAAAAGGTTAACCAGAGCGCCATTTCCCATAAGCTGAAACCTGCCTCATTTGAACGCATGCTATGTTTATTGAATATCATTTCTCAGATCTGTTAATGCATGCCAACTTGACCGATCATGGTGTAGACCGGCAAGAACAGGGCAACAATCAGGAAAGTAAACATTCCACCCGCAAATATCATCACGACAGGTTTAAGGATTTCGCTCAATGATTCGATAACATTCTCAAAGCGACGCCTGTACTCTTTGGCCAAATGCGCAAGTTGACTATCCAGGGTGCCTGTTTCCTCACCCACTGCGATAATTCGAAGCGCAAACGAAGGAAATATTTCAGCCGCACGCATCTCTTCAGATAAACGGTTACCTCGGTCAGAAACACCTTCACGCACGAGGCGCAATTTCTGTCGATAATAATCGTTACCCAGAGACTGCTCCAGTAATTTAAGCCCCTCGATTAAATCCATACCCGCAGCCAATAGCAGACTCAGGTATTCGGTGATATAGGCCATTGATGATGATCGAACCAGGGTACGCGAAACAGGCATGTAATAAAACATCTTATGAACCAGAAAATGTACCCGCTTATTGCGTCGATAGATCGTTACGATGCTTGCCACTACGATCAATACAATCATCAAAACCATCAAACCATTCTCAGCCACAAGATCAGAAAACGCGATGGTCCATAATGTGATCGGAGGCAACTTCACCTGCATTTGCGCAAACAGTTGCGCTATATTTGGAACCACCGAATATAGCCAGAAAAAACCAGCTCCGAGAATCGTAATAAATACAAAACCCGGATAAATCATTGCCCGCCGACTATCACTGCTAATACGACTAATACGCTGCATATGCACAGCTGCATCCATCATGGTACGATCCAAACCACCCGACACCTCACCCAGCGCTGCCAAATGCACTATCACCTCAGGAATCACATCACTGCGCTTTTTGAGGCTCTCGGAGAAAGATGATCCACCGGCAATGGATTCCGTTAAATCATCCAGTAGCGACTTCATACCCGGATTGAGTTGCTCTTCAGAGAGTGCTCCCAACGCGTCCAATACAGGGATCCCCGCATCCAGCATCACAGCTAAATTATGTAGCATTTCACTGATTTGATCCAAGCTAGGGTAGCCCTTACCAAAGCGAACCCATAAGCTATAGAATAGATTGAACCACAACGGCAATTTGAATAAGGTCAACACAATACCATCACTGCGCGTTTCCAACAGTTGCCGTACTGAGCCAACATCCTCAATCGCCAACTGACGAATACCAGTTTCTAACTGGCCAGATGCAGTTAATACTCGGCTATAATAGCATCGCATTCTAGATTCTTCCCAGGCTACGGATAACCTCTTCTACCGTTGTATCTCCACGTAAAACCCTATGTCTGGCCATCTCTTGCAAGGTTATCAAGCCCCTTTCAGAAGCAATCTTCATAAGTTTCTCGCGGCTCATATCATCTGCAACTGCATCAGATACATATTGATCGACCACCAGCATCTCGTATACAGGTATACGGCCAAGATAACCATTTCCACCACACAGTTTACAACCCACCGCGTGCATCAGCTTGTCGGGCTCAATATCAATAGCTTTCTGGTTCGATAGCGAAGAAGAGTCAGCGGCAGTATTGACATCAGCTGACATCTCCAATGCATCCGATGCTAACCACTCTCTCTCATACGGCGTTGACGCGCTCTCTTCCTTGCAGTGAGGACACAAACCACGCACCAGACGCTGATTCACCACACCGATCAAACTATCCGCAATCACATGCGATGAAACACCCAATGTTTTCAAACGTGGCATCACACCTAAAACAGTATTCACATGCAATGTAGATAGTACAAGATGACCTGTCTCTGCTGCCATCATAGCGACTGATGCTGTTTCCTCATCCCTGATTTCACCAATCAACATAACATCCGGATCATGACGCAAGAAATGACGTACTGCGGCATCAAAGGTATATCCTGACTTGCGATTTACTTCGGTCTGACAAATCGTCGGGACTTTATATTCAATAGGATCCTCAACAGTCAACACATTGCGGCTATCCATACCGTATGCCCGAAGCGCAGCATGCAGAGTGGTACTCTTTCCTGAGCCTGTAGGCCCGGTAAGTAAAATCATACCTGATGGTTGGGAAAACAGATGTTTAAAACGCGCGTGATCCTCTGCTAAAAAACCCAACTCTTCCAAATCACATACACTTGAGCCTGATGACAACAGACGCATCACTACACTTTCACCATCCGGGGTGGTCACTGTGGACACACGCAAACTGTAATGGCTGCCCAGAATTTCAGTGAAAAAGCTACCGTCTTGAGGTCGCCGTTGATCCGATATATCCATGCCTGAACGCAATTTTATCGCTAAAATCACACGATTCAAATCCGTAGGCATGCCCACAATAGGACGTACCACGCCATCGACACGAAACATGATATGAAGGGCTTTCATTTCAGGAATGATATGAATATCACTGGCACGTTCGCGCACGGCATAATGCAACAGGTGATCCAACAATGCATCCGGACTAAGCACATGATCCCTATCCTCAGTCAAACGATCAATTTCACGTTGAAGCAATTGATCAACAGGATGGAATGCAAAATAATAACTATGCCTGATAGCCACCATCACCTTACCGAATTCACCCTGGAAAAGCTCTGGTTTCAATCCACAGCGTTGCGTAACCAGCTGACTGACTTTACGAGGATCACCATTACCAAGAACCACTTCCAAAGTATTGCCAGCCCTTCGCAAGGGTAAAAACCCGTGTTTAATACACAGCTCCCGGTTAAATACATCTAAAGCACTCTTTTCCGCTATCAGATCATTTCCGACCTTTAATGGTAATTGACGTTGTTCCGATAGCAGGCTGGCAAAAGCATACTCTGTTGTCATCGACAATCGAATGAGCAACTCACCAATGCGCTCACCGGTAACGCGCTGCTTTTGTAGCACAAAGTTTAATTGATCAACACTTAGCAACCCCTTGGCAACCATTAAGCTACCAATCTGAAGCTTTTGACCAGTCCGTGCCTGATTCGTCATAGTGAGACCACCTGAATAAAACATTTAAATACCCATATTTGGGAACCATTATTATGATAAACTGATAAGCTGATCATTGTGAGGCTAGCTCCTCATCAATCTCAGAGATACGCGGAACACCTGCAATATCAATCACTGCTGCCATGGTGTCGAACGTTGGAGTACCCGTCGCAGGAAGTCTCTGTGACTGCTGAAAAAGCGTTAATGCAACAATCGTTTTAACACCAACAACACCATCCGGCTTAGCTGAATAATATCCCATCTTATGAAGCAATGTTTGTACATGCTCAGTATATATAGAGTGATATCCAAAACGCCATTTTCGGGTCATTGTTATTGCTATTTTGCTCCTCTCTTCTTTAGAGGGAACTATCACTTTAGAGTTGCCAGAGGTTAATGATTGATTCGTTATGATCGCTTCGGGGGCTGAAACTTTCTTATTGGGTACCACTTCAGTTGCAGCTTCAGTCGTTGGGGTGGCCATGACTTCTGACATCTTAGTCT
>CAYZJL010000038.1:2136-3770 GCA_964478615.1 uncultured Zetaproteobacteria bacterium | reverse complement strand
GTGCTACCGGTAAAGGCGATGCAGTGCTCTCCTCTGGTTCAGCACCACTCTCAACTGCAACAGCTGAAACGCCTGCTCTCTGAGCCTGTACAACAGCGCTGGCCTCAGCATCAGAGATCTGATCCTGTGCTACCGGTAAAGGCGATGCAGTGCTCTCCTCTGGTTCAGCACCACTCTCAACGGTAACAGCGAATACAGCCACAGGTTTATCGGAAGAGATATGTTCTATCCACAAAAAGAGAGTCGCCAAAGCAGCCATACAAATCACTGTAGCTATAAATAAAGAGTTAAACATTTGAAGCCCTTTATTCCTATTTAATTGCAATTCATCAATCGAGGCCTGCATCAACGATGCAGCTATCTCTCGTCTATTGCTCGCAACAAGTCCATAAAGACAGCGATCCATCAATTTATTGATTAACCGGGGATAACCCTGACTAGCCTTATGCAACAGATTCAAAGCACTACGTGTCAGTGTAATACCCCCGCCAAAACGCTTCAGACGAAATGTAATATACTGAAAGCTCTCCTGCAGTGAAAAGTCCATTAATTCTACATGCAGTGCAATACGACTCTTAAGTTGACGCAAATCATGGCGATTCAGAACATCCGAAATTTCAGGCTGGGCGATGAGCAATATTTGCACCAGTTTCTCTTGCCCTGTTTCCAGGTTCGACAACTGCCGCACCAACTCCAGACTCATAGGGTCAAGATTTTGTGCATCATCAATCATCACCACGCAATTAATACCCTCGGCGTGACGCTTCAACAAAAAAGCATTGAGTAATTTTAAACACTCATGAATATTTTTCCCCTTTTCACGGATACCAAAATCTTCATTAATCGCTTCCAGCAGGCTTTCACCCTGTAAAAAAGTATTTAGAATTAAGGCCGTCTCAACAGTCTCCTCATGTAGCTCATTCATCAAGCGCCGACTCAATGTCGATTTACCTACCCCAACTTCACCAGTAACTAGAATAAACCCTTTACGGGCTTTGATGGTGTGGAGAATTTCAACCATTGAAACAGCCAGCGCATCAGAAACAAAATGATTCGCAGCATCCGGACTAAGCGGAAAAGGGTTACCCGTCAGGTTTAAAGTGGACAAATGTGACAAGGCAGCATCTCTCATCGAATCTTCCTTAATTGATTCAGCATTGAGCTTGCCTGTTTGTTAGCCGGGTTTTTATCAAGAAATTTTTTCAATCGTTTACTTGCTGCCTGAGGATGCCCTAAACGCCACTCTGCCAAGGCTGTGTTGAGATTAGCTGATACATCATTTGGCTCTCGATTCAGTATCTGGTGATATATAGAGAGCGCATTGCGATCCTTATTACTTGAAAGCATCCAATAAGCACGGATGCGCAAAGAAACAAGGCTATCTACACCGGAAACAGACTCCAACTGATGCACGTACTCCCCCGCCTGGTCCAGTTTCCCTTCACGAATAAGCAGGCGCACCTTATTTGCCAGCGCTGTAGCCGCACGCCTTTGATCTGATGGTGATGCTTTTGGCTGCAACATGGCGACTTTCTGCGCAGCTACTACTTTTGGCTGCTGCACAACGGCTTGGGGTGCAACTGCTGCTTTTGGCTGCTGCACGACGGCTTGACGCACAGCTACTACTTTTGGCT
>CAYZJL010000038.1:0-2036 GCA_964478615.1 uncultured Zetaproteobacteria bacterium | reverse complement strand
GCGTCACGATGGCTTGGGGCGCAACTACTGCTTTTGGCTGCTGCACGGCGGCTTGACGCACAGCTACTACTTTTGGCTGCGTCACGATGGCTTGGGGCGCAACTACTGCTTTTGGCTGCTGCACGGCGGCTTGCTGTACAACTACTGCCTTCCCGTCACCCTGATCTAAACTACCCACCCATGGTACTACGACCCAACCCAATGCAACTGCGGACACACTAACCATCAAACCGCCTAGCACTAAGAGTGTTTTAGAGGCTCCAAATCTCGGCAATTGATGACTAAGCACTGTATACTGCGATGTAACCGATACCCGGTCAGCATCCTTATCCAGCCCACGCAGTGCATCGTAGATTAAACTCATAAGACATGAACAGTAAGAATAATCACCATCTCACGCGCCTTCTTCGAATGATTCCGGCCACCAAACAAATTCCCGAATGCGGGGATATCAGATGCTCCGGGCACACCATGACCTGCAGTTCCACCGCTCTCATCGATAAGACCGCCCAACAGAACAGTATCACCATCATTCATATTCAACGTGGTAGTCATACCTTTAAAGTCCACGATCGGAAGGGTCAGGAGTTGACCGTTACCTACATCCTGAAGTACCAGACTTGCAGCATCGACTTGTGTCTGGATCGGGTGAATCGTCATCTGCACGCCATTATCATCATCAATAAATGGCACGACACCGATGACAATACCATCAAACACACTATTTGTTGTAACATTTGCACTGGTCGTGCTGGCACCACCACCAGGTGCAGTAATCGTGCTGCTTGCATCCGCTACATACGTTGTGCTGCGACCGACATTGATTAAAGCAGGCCGTGCATTTTTAGTACGCAGAGTTGGATTCGATAACACATGCACAGTACCAAACGTTTCAAGCATATTGACCGAAACAGAGAGCCCGTTCAATGCATTATAAGCAATGCCCAATGCACTGCCGACTCCTGGTATTGAAGAACCGGGCAAGGTCAGGGTACGTGCTGGTGCCGCTCCGGCAGGTGGAGCCAGCGTTGTAGTTACACCACCCAACTGCTGACCACCTGCACCATAACTGGCACCAACCTGTGAACGTAATAACCCCCAATCAATTCCAAACTGGTAATTATCATTTAAGGTCACATCAACGATGCGAGCCTCAATCAATACCTGGCGCTGCAAGACTTCACGATAGCGTGCAACAAGGCGCGCAATCGTAGCCACCTTGGATGGACGGGCTCGCAGATACAATGTGCCTGTCATCTTGTTTAAAGCATAAGTCGAACTATTCCCATCGCTAGAGCTTTTTTTACCTTCGGCATCATCACTTCCCGGCAATGACTCTCCACTTCCACCCTCGTCCAATATGCTTGAAAGTACGCCTTCCAGCTCTTTATATGGGTCTGAATACGGTGCTGCATTACCCGATAGTGAGAAGTTACCATCCAATGTGTTTGAACCGCCGCCACCGCCACCGCCACCGCCGCCACCGCCGCCGCCAGAACTGGCACCGAACACATCACCACCAGAACTAAAATCCGCACTCATCGTGGTCTGTAAAAAATCAAGGGTAAACGTTCGCTCTTCGTAAGGGCGCACAATCAGGATCTCATTGGACACTTCACCATGCAGATCATACATCTGCATCACCTGCCGAAAAACAACACTCGCTGGTGTGTCTCTTAAATGCAGCGTCGCTTTGCGCGGAATCTCAGAGAGTTCCGGGTCAAGCATGAGATTCATACCGCTCTGCTCTGCAATCGCCCGCAACACATGACGAACATCCGCATTGTCCACATCCAATGTAATATTGATCGCATCCAGAGGATTAACCTCCGGCTCAATGGGCAATGGAGGAGCCTTGAGCGGTGCCAGGTGCTCAAAACCCTGACGTATCGTATGCTGTGCAGCGGCCAGCTTCTCCGACTCATGAATCAAACGCTGGCGAATTGTTTGACCAGACTTGGCATCAACATGTTTCAGCGCACCTTCAACTGCTTTATGGGGCCCCGATGTTGTACATGAGCCCAGTATTAATGAAC
>CAYZJL010000037.1:0-14339 GCA_964478615.1 uncultured Zetaproteobacteria bacterium | reverse complement strand
GTTTAACCTGTTGTTTTTGTTTATCTTTTGTTGGTTTTTTCGATTATTATTGAGCTGGTCTTTCAATCAGCTCAATAGCGTATTCATCCACATCTTTTACAAAGGCGATCACAGTTGTGCAGTAGTCTCATGATGTTTTGTCCTTATGTGTTGGCAGTACGCCGTCTTGTTTTGCTAACCAGCGGGTTTGAATCATCCAGACAGGGCTGAATAACAGTGTCATGGCAATTACGATCACAGTGAGTTCATGCAGTTCGGGGGAGAGGATACCGGCAAAGGTGCCGACTGCCGCAAGCAGGAATGAGAACTCTCCTATCTGACTGAGCAGGCCGCCGGTAATCAACGCCATTCTCCAGCTTTCACCAAGTGCGCGCATAACAAAAACATTCACGCCGGAGTTAAACAGGAATACGGCCGTAGTTGCTCCCCATACCAGCAAGAGGTGTGACATCAGATAATCAATATTGACCATCATGCCGATTGATAGGAAAAAGATCATGACGAAGATGACATGAACGGACTCCAGATGTTCGTGAATCCAGTCAGACTGGTTGCTGGATGCCAATACCATGCCCGCCAGAAATGCACCCAGCCCTGCCGAGAGTCCCAGCCACGATGTGAGTGTGGCAGCGCCCAGGCATAATAACAGGCCGAGCAGAACACGTTTTTCAATGCTGCCCTTTAAAAAACCAGGGATACGTAAGACTTCTGTTTTCATCAAATAGAGAACCAGTGCAAGTATGATGATGCCACCACCTATCTGTTTGATCAGGGCGATCGTTTGTATATCACTATCACCCATCAGACTTAAGACGATCATCATCGGCACGATAGCGATGTCCTGAACCAATAAGACACCGACCGCATTTTGACCGAACGGTTCATCCATTTCGCCGGTGTCCTGTAGCTCTTTGAGTACAACAGCGGTACTGGATAGAGAGATGACAAAACCGAATAGAATGCCAAGGCTGGTGGGCATATGAAACAGCCAGACCAGACCCACGCAGGCGGCAACACTGGTAGCGATCTGAATGGTTGTACCGATCAGCGCGATGCGCCAGCGCTTCATAAGGTTGGGGATGGATACCTCCATGCCAACGAAAAAGAGCAGCATCACCACGCCGATTTCGCCAATTCGGGTAACTGTATGTTGATCTGATATGACGCCCATGACGGTTGGGCCGAGCATAATGCCAGAGATGATATAGGCGACCACGATGGGCAGTCCTAAACGCACGGTGAGATAAGCCAGAGCCAGTGCGACTGACAGTACAATCGTGATGTTCATCATCATGGGGTCTAAGTGCATATACTTTCCTTTGTCATTCTATTTTAAGACGTTCATTGGATCATAAATATATAGCGTATGTGAGCGGATAAGCAAGATTCATGCAACATATCTTGCTGGTGTTGAAAACACGTGTGAGTATGGGCTATGATTTCGCACCTTCAATGTAGTTTTAATAACAGTTGAGTGTTGTGAGTGGGAGTTATTGTGTCCAATAAGGTTCAGCGTAATGCACCATGTCCATGTGGCAGTGGTAAGAAATATAAAAAATGTTGTAATGTAAACGAGCGTGATCAGAAGGTTGCCAGTGCAAACCGTCGTGACGGCGTGATGCATGCGATTACCTGGGTGAGTCAACATTATACCAAGCAGACTGATCAATGGGTGGATCAGGTGTGGTTGTCCGGAATCTCGGAAGAGCAGCGTACCGGTATTGCGCTTGCCGATGCCACAATCCGTGCTATTCACGATACAAACCTGCTGGAATATATGGTGGCAGAAGGTCGTTACAGTGATATGGAAGGTGAAGCTCGTCCTCTGGAGTTGATCCTGAATGCGACTGACCTGGAGCTGGATGAATCGCAGTGCGCGTATCTCAAACAGCTAACTGAGCGTCCTCTGCGCTTATACAGCGTCACTGAGTGTGTGCCGGGTGAAAGTTTTACGGTTAGTGATGCGATACTGGAAAAAGCTGATGATATTACCATTGATGATGCTTATGCCAGTCGCATGTTAGATGTTGAAGATGTGGTCGGGTTGCGATTAATGCAGACACCTGCCGGATGGGAAGCTTCCGGAGCTGTTTATCACTTCCCTGCTGAATATTTGAGTGAATTGGGTGATCTGTTACGTGCGTCCGATGATGAAGCGTTTAGTGCGACCATGATTCAATTTTGGCTCAAGCTGGTGGCAGCGCATGCCTGATCAGGTCAGAGAGGTGGCATTGATGCAGGCTGATATCAGTTGCCTGAAACTGCTGCACCGGGGCAAGGTGCGTGATATGTATGCGGTGGATGATAACCACATCCTTATTGTTACCACCGATCGTCTGTCGGCCTTTGATGTGATTCTACCAACGGCGATTCCGGGTAAAGGCGGTGTGTTGAATGCTGTGTCAGACTTCTGGTTTCAGCAGTTATCGCATATTGTAGCTAATCATGTGTCGAATATGACGCTTGAAGAAGCTATTCCTGATGCAGAAGAGCGCCAACGTGTTGCCTCCCATGCCGTTGTGGTGAAACGCCTGAAACCCGTGCCAATTGAAGCCATTGTACGTGGTTATTTGATTGGTTCCGGTTGGAAAGAGTATCAGAAATCGGGTTCGGTTTGTGGCATTGAATTACCAGCAGGACTTGGCCTGGCTGATCAGTTGCCGGAACCCATTTTCACCCCATCGACCAAGGCTGATGTAGGTGCGCATGATGAGAATATTAGTTTTGATCTCATGACTTCTATGATTGATGCGGATCTGGCTGAGCAGATTCGTGATGTAAGTTTGCAGCTCTACAGAGAGGCTGCTGCTTTTGCTTTACAGAAGGGTATTATCATTGCCGATACCAAGTTTGAGTTCGGACTTGATGAAGATGGCACGTTAACGTTGATTGATGAGCTGCTCACGCCTGATTCTTCACGCTTCTGGCCAGTATCAGAATATCAGCCCGGCATGAGTCCGCCGAGTTTTGACAAGCAGATCGTGCGTGATTGGCTGGAGACGCAGGATTGGGATAAACAGAGCCCTGGCCCTGAACTGCCGGATGAGATTAAAACCAGAACATCAGAGAAATACATGGAAGCACTGACCTGTTTAACGGGTGCTGATTAATGGAACTTGTTACGGCTATTGCTGCTGTAGCTATTGGTGTCGCACTGCTTATTTGGGGGGCAGACATGTTTGTCGATGGTGCATCTTCAGTTGCCAAAAACATGCGTGTACCACCGATGGTGATTGGTCTGACTATTGTCAGCATAGGCACGTCGCTACCTGAAATGATTGTTGCAGCCATGGCCGCTCTCGATGGTAATCGTGATCTGGGTATTGGTAATGCGCTGGGTTCGAACATTGCCAATATTGGGCTGGTGCTGGGTATTACAGCTTTGATTATTCCGCTGACCGTGAAGTCGATGACCTTAAGGCGCGAAATGCCGGTGCTGTTTCTGGTTACCTTTCTTGCATTTACATTGATGGCTGATGGTGAGTTGAGCTTTGTGGATGGTCTGATTCTGCTTGCTGGCCTGGTGATGCTATTGGCCTGGATGACGATGATAGGTATGAAGGATCGCCATGATCCACTGATTGAAGAGTTTACCGATGCTATCCCGGATAATTTGAGTATGGGCAAGTCGGCACTGTTTTTTATCGTAGGGCTTGTGGTGTTGATTGTCAGCTCACGCATGGTGGTTTGGGGGGCGGTGGATATCGCACACTATCTGGGTGTCAGTGATCTGATTATCGGTCTGACCATTGTTGCGATCGGCACCAGTCTGCCTGAGCTGGTTGCTGCTGTTGCGAGTGCGTTGAAGGGTGAAGCGGAACTGGCTATTGGTAATGTGATTGGCTCCAATATGTTTAATATTCTGGCTGTTCTGGCCATGCCAGCCCTGATTCATCCGGGTGCCTTTGCTCCGGAAGCACTGATGCGCGATTTTCCTGTGATGCTGGGCTTTACGGCTGCCCTGTTTATTGTCTCCTTTGGTTTGAAGGACGGCAAGATTACACGCTTTGAGGGTGGACTATTGGGCGCTGCCTTTACCGGTTACCTGTTTCTTCTCTATTTACAGGCGTAATTCATTGGCATGCACAGGCATGAGGCGCTACCTTTGCGCCACTAAGATTTTGGAGAATAATGATGAATTTTGCAGATCGTGATGGTGTGATTTGGTTTGATGGTGAAATGGTGGATTGGCGTGATGCCAAGATCCATGTGTTAACGCATACATTGCATTATGGTATGGGTGTGTTTGAAGGTGTGCGCGCTTATCATGCTGAAAAGGGCACTGCGATTTTCCGTCTGCAGGCCCATACAGATCGTCTGTTTCGTTCTGCCAAAATCATGAATATGGATATGCCATTCAGTAAAGAAGAGATCAATGCTGCCCACCTTGCTGCTGTGCGTGAAAACAATCTGGATTCGGCTTATTTGCGTCCGATGGTCTTTTACGGCTCTGAAGGCATGGGGTTGCGTGCCGATAATCTGAAAACGCATGTGATCGTTGCAGCCTGGAGCTGGGGCGCATATTTGGGCCAGGATGCGCTGGAGAAGGGTATTCGTATCCGCACCTCTTCCTTCACCCGTCATCATGTCAATGTCACCATGTGTAAAGCCAAAGCCAATGGTAATTATATTAACTCCATGCTGGCCCTCTCTGATGCGCTGCGTGATGGTTATGATGAAGCGCTATTGCTGGATGTGGATGGTTTTGTAGCTGAAGGAAGTGGTGAGAACTTTTTCATGGTCTATGACGGCGTGATTTACACCCCTGAGCTGACCAGTGCGCTGGATGGGATCACCCGTGCAACTGTGATTCAGCTGGCACAAGAAGAGGGTTATGAAGTGCGTGAAAAACGCATTACCCGCGATGAAGTCTATGTTGCTGATGAAGCGTTCTTTACCGGTACAGCCGCTGAAGTAACGCCAATTCGTGAACTTGATGGTCGCAGCATCGGTTGTGGTTCACGCGGGCCTGTCACTGAAGTACTGCAGCGCAAATATTTTGACGCAGTACACGGCAGAATCGGTATCCACGGAGACTGGCTCTCTTACGTCAAATAATGTTTCTAATCGATCATAGCCATGCTCATAAGACACTCCTGAATGTAAAAGATGGTATAGCAGTCTATGCTTCTGAACCATTGGGTGATTGAGAGGGGAATGCATATGCGTAAACGAATGATTGAGACGGCTGTTGAGGAAGTGTTGCAGACGGAACATCACTGGTTAAATCTGGAAGAGATTGCTCAGATGGAGATCAGCTCTGAAGAGGAAGCTAATCCTGTTGAGTCGATTTTGGTTGCCGGGGCCAACGCTTGCTGGCGGGCGGCAATGCCTGGTGAGCAGACGCTTCGCCTGCTGTTTGATGATCCACATAAAATCACTTTGATCAGGCTTCTGTTTCAGGAGGAGCATGAGCAGCGTACGCAGGAGTTTGTATTGCGATACTCCTCTGATGGCGGGGCCTCTTACCATGATGTGGCGCGTCAGCAATATAACTTTAGTGCCCCGGATTCGACCCGTGAGCTTGAAGATTACATCGTTGATTTAAACGGCGTGACCGCACTGGAATTGAACATTATCCCGGATATCAGTGGTGGTAGTGCCCATGCAACGCTTGCCCAATGGTCTGTCGCTTAAATCTAACCCGGGCTATGGGCTCAGGCTGATTTACTTCAAAGAATCGATGAGGAGATGGAGTAAGTCTTCAGTACCGTTTTAGTTTGCCCGCTCAAGCCCGGCGTGATGCAACGCTTCATGGAGTGCCTTCATGCCCCTGCGCGGGTGAAAGTGTATTTATCATCCGATGACATTTCTGCATTGAAACGGTAGTCGGCCATATCGAATGCTTTCATCTCTTGCGGATTCTCGATTCTGTTCTCAATGATGTAGCGGGACATATAACCGCGCGCTTTCTTGGCATTGAAGCTGATAATGCGATATTTACCCTGACGCAATTCTTTGAATATCGGGGTGATGATCTGGCCTTTGATGTGGTTTGTTCTAACTGATGAAAAATATTCGTTGGAGGCAAGGTTGATCAGTAGATCGTCACCTTGTGCAGCCAGGGTTGCATTGATGCTATTGGTAATGGTGTTGCCCCAGAATTGATACAGATTATTACCTTTGTCGGTGGCCAGTTTTGTACCCATCTCCAGCCTATAAGCTTGCATCAGATCGAGTGGGCGCAACAGGCCATAGAGTCCTGAGAGAATGCAGAGGTGCTTTTGAGTATAAGCAATATCATCACGACTTAAAGTGGCTGCATCGAGTCCCTGATAGACATCACCATGAAATGCAAACAGGGCCTGCTTGGCATTGTCAGCGCTGAAAGGGGTATGCCAATCCTGAAAGCGCTGCATGTTCAGATCGGCTAACTTCATCGATAACTTCATCAGATCAGCAATTTCGAAGCTGTCTTTCCGGGCCATTATTTCAATCAGATCAGCAGCTCTATCCAGGTGTTTGGGTTGGGTGAAGTCCGATGTAGGGCATGGTGTAGTGTAATCGAGTTTTTTGGCGGGTGAGATGGCAATAAGCATGGCCATACACTATGCTTGCAGGTAGGAAGAACAATCGTGTTTGTCATATGGATATAACTGCAAGGTGAATCGGGGCGGAGGTTGAAACCGGCGTGGAAGAAGAGGTCAGCAGTAATTGTGAAGCATTGATGCGGCAGGCGATCAAGCTGGCTAAGAAGGGTGTGGGCACAACGCACCCGAATCCGCGTGTGGGTGCAGTGGTTGTCAATCATGGTGAAGTGGTTGGTGAAGGCTGGCATGAGCGGCCGGGTGGGCCACATGCTGAAGTGGTGGCATTGCAACAGGCAGAAGAAAAAGCGCGTGGTGGAGCGATCTACGTTACTCTGGAGCCATGTGCGGCACATGGGAGAACGCCGGCCTGCACCGAAGCTATTCGCAGGGCCGGCATTAAACATGTGATCTTTGCATCCTCTGATCCGAATCCGACCATGGCAGGTGGCGCAAAAGTATTGCGGGCGATGGGTATTGAAGTGACCGCCAATGTGCTGCGGGATGAAGCGGATGCCATAAACAGGCCGTTCTTTCATTATCAGCGAACAGGTCGTCCTTATGTGATTGCCAAAGCTGCGATCTCACTCGACGGCAAGCTGGCAACCTATACCCATCATTCGCAATGGATCAGTGGCGCAGCGTGCCGTGAACATGCACAGCAGTTACGGGCTGAATGTGATGCTATTCTGGTTGGTGCAGGCACCTTGAAGCATGATAACCCCTCACTGACGGTGCGTGATGTGGAGATGATAGGCAATGTGCCACTAAGGGTGGTGTTATGTTTTGAAACACCGCTATTTTCAGATGCATACAAACTGCTTTCTGATGAAGCGCCGACCCGTCTTTATGTGCGAAGTCTCAATGAACATGCCGATGCATGGCGTAAGGCTGGAGTGGATGTGCAGCATGCACCGAGTTTGTTATCAGTGTTAAAACATCTGGCTGAAGATGGTTATCTGCAACTGTTGCTTGAAGGTGGTGGTGCCCTGCATACCTCTTTCATGGAGGCGCGTTTCAGTGATGAAATGGTGCTGTATCAGGCACCCATCATGATTGGTGGTCGTGACGCGGTGGCGCTGTTGGGTGGCAGGGGATCGCAGAGTGTTGATCAGGCCATTCGATTATCTGATGTGCAACGTGAGACGATGGGCGATGATCAGATGATTCGTGGCACTGTGGTTTATCCGGATTAGTGTGAGCAGGCCCTAATTGGGATAATGATGCGGGGTGTGATGATTAATCTGCGGCGCTGGCCTCTGTTCTATCCTATTATAGTTGCTGTTATCGGTTTGGCGCTAACGCGCACAGATCTTCTCGATATCACTTTTGCAGCTATTTTTCTGGCTGTTTCTATCGTTGTTTTATTATGGTTCGGGCAGCGTTTGCCTGTGCTGTTTTTGCTGCTGGGAGCAGTGTGGGGTCTGGGCGATCTGATGTTCGATGCCTCACGTGTTGCGGTTGATGAAACGTGGCTCAGTGGCGATATGATCGTGATGGCAGATGTTGAGAAGGTGGAGTCGCTGCCTTTCAGTCGCCGTTATCTACTGCATCATGTGATGCGTGAAGATGGTCTTGTGTTGGCTGGCAAGGTGTTGCTCTATCAATATCGCCATGCATTAAAGCCGGGTGATGTATCGGTTGTGGCAGGGCAGCGTATTCGCGTGTCGGCGCGTTGGCGTTTACCACGCAATTATCATAATCCAGGCTCCTTTGATTATCGTTCCTGGTGTTTCGACCGGCAAATAGCCTTGATTGGCAGCATGCGCGGCAGCCCTGATATTGTGGCCTCAAATGTGTCATGGTTAGAGCTGCAACGCCAAAAAGTGCGCAGGACAATTGCCACTGCTACAGCAGGCCATAATGATGGTGTGTTGTCTGCTCTGTTGTTGGGTGAGCGCACGCATATTTCAGAAGCGGTGAATCGTCTCTTTTCAGCCAGTGGGACAGTCCATCTGCTGGCTATCTCGGGCATGCATATCGGCATGGCTGCGGCATGGGTGTTTGCACTGCTCTGGTTTCTGTTGACCCGGAGGGAAGTCTGGATCGTTCGTTTGCCAGTGCGTAATATCGCTTTGTTCAGTGCTTTTCTGGCGGCAGCAGCTTATGCCAGCATGGCGGCTTGGCCGTTGCCCGCTATTCGGGCTACGGTGATGTTGGCAGCTGCTGCCTTGGCCTGGTATCTATCTTCTCGCAGTGAGCCGATGAATACCTTATTGGCGGCACTGGCTTTGATTTTGTTGTTTGATCCTTCTGCTATTGCATCGCTCTCGTTGTGGTTGTCATTTGTGGCGACGGCAGCGCTACTTTTATGGGCTGTGAAAATGGATCGAAAAGAAGACCTTGCATGGCATCAACGCATCTCTGGGTCGGTGCGATCATTGTTATGGATTTCATTGTTGGCGACATTGGCAACTCTGCCGTTGATTATATCAACCTTTGGCCGTATTCCGCTCTATTCCCTGCCAGCCAATATGATCATGGTGCCGTTGTATGGGCTGTTTGTGATGCCAGCAGCCTTGTTGGGAGAGTTGTTTGCACTGTTGGGGTTTGATGCCTGGGCTGTCGGGTTGATGCAGCTTGCGAGTATGGCGGTGAACCAGGGATTGAAACTGTTATCACTACTGGCATCACTGCCTGCCGGAGAGTTGTGGGCCGTGCTTCCATCAAGGGCTTTGAATGCAATGTATGCAGCTGGCATGATGCTTGGTGGTTATCTGTTGTGGAGGGCGAAAAAACTGAGAGCAGCCTGTGTTGTCAGTGGCGTGCTTACTATTTATATAATAGGTGTGTTGGTTGAAGCAGATGTGCGACAGCCGCAATGGATCGTTTGGGATGTAGGGCAGGGGGCTGCTTCAACACTGCTACTGCCGGGTAACAGCGTGGTGGTGGTTGATGCGCCGGGGCGCAGGGGCAGTAAATTTAATGGCGGTACATCGGTGGCAGCCGGTTTGCGCTATCTGGGCTTGTCGCATATTGATCTGCTGGTGTTGACGCATGCGCAGTCGGATCATCTCGGTGGAGCGCTATCGTTAATGCGGCAAGTGAATAGTGTGGAGCAGATCTGGTTGCCTGATGTTGCGGATGCCCGCGCAGATAAACGGGTGAAGGCGATTGAGCGATATGCAGCACAGCAACATATTCCGATCCATTGGATGGCGAGGGGGGATGTTCAGCACTGGCAGGATGATTCTACTTATGCATTGTCGCTGACGGTGCTTTGGCCTCCGCGTTTATTGAATCTGGCCAATGCGAATAATACATCGTTGGTGTTAATGGCCGATATAGAAGATCAAAAGAGCGGCAATCAGTTCAGTATGCTTTGGCCGGGTGATATAGAATCCGAGGCTGAACGGGGGCTTGTAAAAGCGGGTCTGAAACATATGGATGCCATGCTGATGCCACACCATGGAAGTCGCAGCTCCAGTCATCAGGCATTTGTGAAGGCTTTGCAGCCCGCTCTGGTTGTGGCGCAGGCGGGTGTTGCAAACCGTTATGGTTTTCCTGCCAAAGCAGTGGTGCAGCGTTATCTGAAATATGATGCTGATGTGAAAAACACAGCGGACGGGGCGGTTGTGTTGCGTTGGTCAGGAGAAACAGAGGGGGCTGTTTTGTCACATTGGCGAGTGAATATCGGCAGTCGCCGTGATCTTGCACGATCCTGGTGGCAGCCATTGTAGGTGTTGATGATGACTTTTGCCGTGGGCTATTCATAATTGCCGCGCGCGATGAGTAGCGTTCGACCTGTTGATGGAAGTTGCATGTGTTGAATAGAAACGTTTAAAGTGAATGAATGCGAATCATTGTTTGAAAAAAATATTTGAATCAAGCGCAATTGATGGGCGAGTGATCGGTCATTATGGAGGTGTCAGTGTTAGAGTTTATCCAGCAGGGCGGCATTGTGATGTATATATTATTGGCTGCATCGGTGTTATCGCTAACGATTGTTTTTGAACGGGCATGGAGTTTGCGTCGCTCGGTGGTGATTCCATTGGCAGAAGTGAAATTTGTTGAAAAGGCTGTGCGCGAAGGTGATGTGAAAAAAGCCATGCAATCTTGTCAGTCTAATAACACTGCCATGAGTCGTGTGTTGTGGGTGGCACTATCCAATCGTGGTGTACGCCGTTCGGTGATGAAAGAGATTCTGGAGGAGACAGGGCGTCAGGAAGTGGCGCATATGGATCGTTTTGTTGGCGTGCTTGGATTGATTGCTGCAATTGCACCGCTATTGGGCCTGCTGGGCACAGTGATTGGTATGATTGAAGTATTTCAGCAGATATCACTGGTGGGTGTCGGTAAAGCCGATGTGCTGGCAGGTGGTATTTCTAAAGCATTGAATACGACTGCGTTCGGCCTCTCCGTGGCGATTCCGACACTGGTGGCATATCGCTATTTTGAATCTCGCGTTGACAGTTTTGTGCTGGAGATTGAGCAGCATGCCATGCGTTTCGTTGAACTGTTGAAAGGGGAGCGTGCATGAAGCTGCGCCCTAAAAAGCGTGCTGATTATCTGGTGGATATCACACCATTAGTCGATGTCGTTTTTTTGATGCTTATTTTTTTCATGGTATCGACGACCTTTAATGTGAACTCCAGCCTGAAACTTGATCTGCCATCGAGCAAGGCGACAGTGCAGCAGAAGGAGCTGAAACAGGTGACGATCAGTATCAATGCTAATGGAGCGTTGTATATTCAGGACAAAGCTGTGCGTGATGCCAGTTTGCGTAAGCGCATTCTGAACATATCCAAGGGTGATCCAAATATGCGTGTGGTATTACGGGCCGATGCGGAAGCGCGGCATAAGCGGGTGGTGTTCGTGCTTGATACATTGCGTGGTTTGCATATGAGTAAAATTGGTATTGCTACTGTTGCGCCAGCTGAGGGTGAGAACTAATGCGTGTTGTACAAAAATTTGGTGGTACGTCGGTAGCTTCTATTGAACGTATTAAAAAAACAGCCGATATTGTGCAGGCTGAGCTTGAGCGCGGTGTAGAGGTTGCTGTTGTGGTGTCAGCCATGAGTGGTGAAACCAATCGTCTGGTAGGTTTGGCACAACATATGAGTGAGCAACCTGCGGCACGCGAGTTGGATGCGCTGGTTGCAACGGGCGAACAGGTCAGTGCCGCGTTGTTGGCCATTGAATTGCAAGCGCGAGGCATTGCAGCTTATTCGTATAATGGTGGTCAGGCTGGTTTTGTGACCAGCGGGGATCATGTGCGCGCGCGCATCAAGAATGTGGAAAGTGCACATCTGGTAAAACACCTGGAATCCGGCGAAGTGCCTGTGGTGACTGGTTTTCAGGGCGTGGATGAAAAGGGTAATGTAACGACATTGGGGCGCGGAGGTTCGGATACGTCTGCTGTGGCGCTTGCCGTTGCTGTTCATGCGGATGTGTGTGATATATATACGGATGTTGATGGTATCTATACGACCGATCCCCGTATGGTGGCCAAAGCACAGAAAATGAACCAAATCAGTTATGAAGAGATGCTGGAGTTTGCATCCTTAGGGGCAAAAGTATTGCAAACGCGTTCGGTTGAGCTGGCTATGCGTTTTCAGATGCCGCTGCATTTGCGCTCCAGCTTTGAGTTGGTGCAAGGCACAATGGTAACCGAGGAGGATGAAACAATGGAGAGAGCTGCAGTTTCCGGAGTGGCCTATAATCGAGATGAGGCCAAAATTACTATTATGGGTATCCCGGATCAGCCGGGTATTGCTGCCAATGTCTTTGGCCCAATCGCTGAGGCCGGCGTAAATGTGGATGTGATTGTACAGAATGTCTCAGAGCAGGGGTTTACTGATATTACATTTACGGTGCCACGCAATGATTACAGACAGACCATGGATATTATGCACCTGCTGTGTAAACAGATGCAGGGTCGTGATGTGAAGGGTGATGACACTGTTGCCAAAGTATCCGTGATTGGTGTTGGCATGCGTTCACATGCTGGTGTGGCGAAGGATATGTTTGATGTGTTGGCTAAAGAAGGGGTCAATATTCAGATGATCACAACCAGTGAAATCAAAGTCACAGTGGTGATCGAAGAGAAATATATTGAATTGGCTGTGCACTCGCTGCATAGCGCTTTTGGCCTTGATCAGGTAGAGGCATAACGCTACAGATGATAGGTGTTCTGTTTGCAATAGCCTGTTGGGCGCTCTTTTTTCTCTCTCCGCATAATGTATCCATGCTTGTGCTGGATAAGCATACCATTGCCACTGGCGAATATTGGCAACTGTGGACTGCACAGCTTACTCATTTTAAGTTTTCTCAATTGGTTGTGAATAGTATCATCATTGTTATGGCAGGCTTGATCGTTGAGCGTTTTGCAAAAACACACCAGGTGATTGTTAGCCTGTTGATCGCGATGCCGCTTATGGCTGGCCTGGTGTTGCTGATGACCCCGGGGCTGACGGCGTATCGCGGTGCATCCGGTGTGGCAGCTGTGCTGGCAATCATGGCTGTCTGGTTTCTTATTCTTGAGACCAAACGCTTTTCATGGGGTTATTGGGCAGGCATTGTGTTGCTGCTGTTGTTTGTCGCCAAGATAGTTATGGAGACCTTGGTGCTTTTTTCGTTTTCATCTGGTCTCCTCGGTATGCGGGCGGATTGGTTGATGCAGTGTGCAGGGCTGTTGATTGGTCTGGTTGCTTTTAACGCCCTGCATCAAATTCATACGACCAAAACAGATAATCAAAAACAGAAACAGCGTCGTCAGGCTGCTGCAGCATCGGCCTCATCCATGGCGGCAGGGGCAGTACAGCGTAAAAACAAGCAGATAACGGATGGCTGAGATTGCGGTTGCTCTGTTGCATTGCCCCATTTTAAATCGTCACGGTGAAACAAGTACGACTGCGATCACTTCTATAGATGTGCATGATTTTGCCCGTACCTGTGCATTTTATGATGTGGCTCCGGTCTATTTTGTGCATCCGGCGGCTGGTATGCATGCTCTGCTTGATGATATGACAGATTATTACCTCAGTGGAGCCGGTGGTGAGAAAAACCCGGCCCGAAAGTCGATGTTGCATGCCGTTCGATGTGTGAAAACGTTGCAGGAAATACGCGATGAGGACGATTATCAGCTTTGGTACACTTCAGCGACTCCACCCGAATGTGAATGTGTAGAGCCATCCAAGTTATTGGAAATAGAGGGAAAACATCTCATTGTATTCGGAACGGGCTGGGGTTTGGATGTGGAAAACTTGCCGAAAAAAAATGGATGGTTGTCACCTATCAAAGGTGTGGGTAAAGTGCGCCACCTTTCTGTCAGGGGTGCGCTAGCGATATATTTGGATCGTTTGCGGCGCTAGTAAAAACTGACACAAGTTTCGGAGGCAAAACAATGCGTGCACTGGATGATGTAACCAAGGATCAGCTACGTGACGATATCCCGTCATTCCGCGAGGGCGATACTGTCCGCGTGAATGTTCGTATTATCGATTTTAAAGATACCAAAAACGGCGTAGTGAAAACTGAACGCTTGCAGGCTTATGAAGGTGTTGTCATTGCACGTCATAACAACGGTATTTCAAGCAGCTTTACGGTTCGTAAAATTTCTAACAATGTTGGCGTAGAGCGTGTGTTTCCGCTGCATTCACCAATGCTGGAAAGTGTTAGTGTGATTCGCCACGGTCGTGTGCGTCGTGCCAAGCTCTATTACCTGCGCGAATTGCGTGGTAAAGCGGCTCGTATTCGCGAGCGTCGTTTCTAGGTTGTTAAAAAAAACAGTAATTCGAAAAAAAGGGAGCTTCGGCTCAAGCCATTTACTTGACGAGTTGAAATAAGGCTCTGATGATGACAAAATCCTCC
>CAYZJL010000036.1:0-14548 GCA_964478615.1 uncultured Zetaproteobacteria bacterium | reverse complement strand
AAACTATTAATTTCAATCGTCAAGAAATCAAAGAAAAGTTAAAAGGCAGTTGAAAAGCAGTTGAGAGTTAAAAGAAAAAGGCAGTTGATAGTGGAAAGCGAAAAGCAGGGGATAGTGGAGAGTTGATAGTGAAAAAACAATTGAAAGTGAATAGCTCTCAACTATCAACTCACAACTCTCCACTGTTTTTTAGGGGATGATTATGATAAACGAAGTATATGTTGATAACTTTAAGTCTTTGGTTGGGTTCAGGATGAAGCTGGCCAAGTTCAATTGTCTTATTGGTCTTAATGGTGCAGGTAAATCAACGGTTCTACAGTCTCTCGATTTTCTGGCGCAGCTGGTGCAAGGCGATATAAAAGGTTGGCTGGAAGAGCGCCGCTGGGACAAAAGTGAGTTGAACAGCAAGCTGAGCAAAAAGAAAAATATCAGTTTTGAGGTGATTGCAAGCCAGGGAAAAGCAGGTGAATTAAAGTGGTCCGGCGACTTTAACCGCCAGAAACTTTCTTGTTCATCGGAAACCATTACTTTGGATGGCAAGACACTGCTTAAGGTTGCTGGTGGGCATTTAACGCTGAACGGCAGCGTGAGTAGCCCCATCGTATTTTCATATCAGGGTTCTATTTTGTCTGCATTGAAAGAAAAAGAGCTTACAGATGAGCTGCTCGCATTTAAGGCAGAGCTATCGTCCATGAAATCAATGGACTTGCTCTCTCCTCACCTGCTGCGTCAGAGAGCGCGGGCAAGTGATAAAAATTTAGGACTTGGCGGAGAAAAGCTTTCGGCATTTCTTTATGAATTGTCGAATGAAAAGCGAGCAAAACTTGAGCAATATCTACAACATTATTACCCGAATTTTTCCAATTATCAGACAAGTTCTTTAAAGTCAGGATGGAAAAAACTCTCGGTTTCCGAAAAATTTGGAGACCAGTTGATAGAGACAGAGGCCAGACATATCAATGACGGCATGTTGCGTATCATGGCTATTGTGGCACAGACCTTAGCCGAACATTCATTTCTGCTGTTTGATGAGATTGAAGATGGCATTAACCCGGAGTTGATTGAGCAGTTAGTAGATCAACTGGTTGAAGCTCCTCAGCAGATATTGGTGACTACACATAGCCCTATGATTCTGAACTATTTAGAGGACTCTGTAGCTTGTAGTGGAGTTCAGCTTGTATATAAAAATAAACAAGGGCTCACCCGCGCTAGAGCTTTTTATGAAATAGCGTCCATGGCGAAGAAACTTGAAGTGATGGGGCCGGGTGAAGTGTTTGTTGATACGGAAATGATGAAACTTGTGGATGAGTTGATTGAGGAATCCGAGGATTCAACGTTTTGATTCTCTTACTGAGTGGTGAGGGGAAAACAGATATTGGGGAGTGTGGCAATCAGGCTGAACAGTGTGGTATGGAAAACTTTGTACCAGGGCCAATGGCTATTTTTATTGATCAACTGGTGGAAAAGAAATTCCAATTCTCATGTCTTGAAGCAGGTAATGTCCGCTTTATCAACGAACATACTCTTGCCGCCATAGGAAAAGGGTTAGTGAACAAAAAGAAATTGCATCCGCCGGGTAAAAAGAAAAAGAAGGAAACCCTCTATTTTGAGCTAAATGCACGAGCGTTGGCCGTAAAAGCGAAGTCATTAATGGCTGAACTCAAAGGTGAAGTTATCGCTGTTCTTTTTCGTGATGCGGATGGAACAGCTTCTACAATTCGAGGACTCTACGAGGCAAAAAGAGAGTCCATGCTTCGTGGCTTTGCAATGGAGGGTTATGATAAGGGTATTCCCATGGTTCCAAAACCAAAATCTGAGGCCTGGATATTGTGTGCGGTAAAAGAGAATCCATACAACCATTGCAATCACATTGAGAATATATCGGGTAAAGACAACAGTCCCAATGCTTTGAAGAAGCAATTGGACAAAGCATTGGGTGAGCATGTTGGTGCTAAAGGGCTGGCAGAGATGGCCAAGGATGGAAGGCTCGACGTGCATCGTATAGATATGCCAAGTATGAATTGGTTTAAAGAGCGTCTGGATGAGGTCCTCGCATGAAGGAGATTCAGCAATGGAGTGGAAAGAGGAGAGTTGGAAGTGAATAACTCTCCTCTTTCACCTCACAATTCTCCACTGACCACAAGGATGATCCGCAACAGCACAGCGGAGTTTCTTATTTTTACCGGACAGAGCGGTGAGCAGAGCATTGAAGCACGTTTTGAGGATGAGAGTATCTGGTTATCGCAAAAGCTGATGGCAGAGCTTTTTGCGGTGGATGTGCGCACCATCAGTGAGCATCTTAAAAACATCTTCAAGTCGGCTGAGTTGGTGGAAGAATCAGTTATCCGGAAATTCCGGATAACTGCGACAGATGGTAAAAACTACAACACCAACCACTACAATCTGGATGCAATTATTTCGGTGGGTTACCGGGTGAACTCTGTCCGCGCAACCCAGTTTCGCCAGTGGGCCACACAGGTATTGCGGCAGTTTGCCATTAAGGGTTATGTGCTGGATAAAAAGCGCATGGAGAATGGTACCTTTCTTGGTGAAGATTATTTTGAACAACTGCTGGCAGAGATTCGGGAAATCAGGCTTAGCGAGCGTCGTTTTTATCAGAAGATCACAGATATTTACGCTACCAGTATTGATTATAACAGTGATGCACCAACAACGCAGAGCTTCTTCGCCAAAGTGCAGAACAAACTACATTTTGCTATTCATGGGCATACGGCTGCTGAATTGATTGTCAGCAGAGCTGATAGTGACAAAGACCATATGGGGCTGACATCGTGGGACAAAGCACCGGACGGTAAGATCGTGAAAACCGATGTGGGCATTGCCAAGAATTATTTGGCTAAAGATGAAATGGAATCACTTGGGCGTATCGTCAATGCTTATCTTGATCTGGCTGAAGAGCGCGCACGCAGAAATATCCCGATGAGTATGGAAGATTGGGCAAAAAGGCTGGATCTATTTTTGGAATTTGATGATAGGGAAATTCTATCGGATAGCGGCAAGGTGACGGCCAAGTTGGCTAAAGAACATGCTGAGAGTGAATTTGAAGCGTATCGTATTGTGCAAGATCGACTATTTGAAAGTGATTTTGATCGGGTGCTGAAACAATTTGATGATAAGCAAAGTGATACAGCCAAGTGAGGGTGGGGCTTCTTATATGAATGAATCACAGCATGTGGAATGGAAATCCTCCTGGAGGGATGAATATCTAAAATGGATCTGCGGCTTTGCCAATGCGGATGGTGGTGTGCTGGTCATTGGGCGCAGTGATGATGGGAATGTGACCGGTGTCGCCAATGCCAGAAAGCTGCTTGAGGATATTCCCAATAAAGTGCGCGATACGCTTGGCATTCTGGTAGAGGTTCACCTGAAGGAGGAGGGCGGCAAGGCGCTGCTAAGTATCAACGTTGAAGCCTATCCAAGCCCGATTAACTACAAAGGGGAATACTACTTCCGCAGTGGCAGCACCAATCAGATGCTCAAGGGGGCGGCACTGGATCGTTTTTTGCTGCGAAAATACGGGCGCACATGGGATGGATCACCTCTGCCGGGGTTAACGCTGCAAGCTCTGGATACGGGGGCATTCAAAACCTTCCGGAAACTGGCACTGCGCAGCCAGCGCCTGCCGGAATCTGTATTGAAAGAGAGTGACCGTCATCTGCTGGAGAAGCTTCATCTGGTGAACGGTGATTATCTGACCCATGCAGCGGCACTGCTATTTCATGCTGAGCCGGAGCGGTTTGTCGGTGGAGCGTATGTGAAAATCGGGTACTTCGAAAGCGATGCTGATCTGCGTTATCAGGATGAGGTACAGGGTGATTTGATTTCACAGGTCAATCAGGCTATCGAGGTGCTAAAAGCCAAATATTTGAGGGCATGGATTACCTATGAAGGGTTGCAGCGGATTGAATCCTTTCCCGTTCCTGAAGCTGCTTTGCGTGAAGCGATTCTCAATGCGGTGGTGCATAAGGATTACGCCAGCAGCATCCCGATTCAGATCAGTGTCTATCCCGACAAGCTGATGATCTGGAATCCGGGGGCGTTGCCGCCGAACTGGACTGTGGAGAAGTTGCTGGATAAGCATGCGTCCCAACCGTTTAATCCTGATTTGGCCAATGTATTTTTCCGCGCCGGTATGATTGAGTCGTGGGGGCGTGGCATTGAGCGTATTATGCAGGCTTGTGCTGTTGCCGGTGTGCCGACTCCGGATGTCAGTTGTGATGTCAATGGTTTGTGGGTGGTATTTCAATACCTGCCTGAGCATCAGATGAGCACTACCCTGGGCAAGGAAGGACAAGCTACCCAAGAAACTACCCAGAAGCATCTAGCTGAAACGCCGGGGAAAACGCCGGGGAAAACGCCGGGGAAAACGCCGGATATGATCATGGAAGAATTAAAGAGAGATCCATCTCTGTCTATTCCAGAAATTGCAGCCTTGATTGAAAAATCTGAAAGCGCTGTTGAGAGAGCGATCAGAAAGCTACGTGAAAATGAACAACTGAAACGTATCGGTCCAGCCAAAGGCGGTTGCTGGCAGATAACGAAGGATGACACATGAGCAGAGTCGGTCAACGCGAACGCGCCACGCAAGACAGGGTGGTGAAACTCTTCCAGGATAAGCTGGATTATGAATATTACGGTGACTGGCAGGATCGCGCTAATAACTCCAATATTGAAGAAGCTTATTTATCTGACTGGTTAGGCAAACAGGGCGTGGATGGCGCGATGGCTGCGGTTGCTATCCGTAAATTTAAACGTGCTGCCAATATGGGCGACGGCAAAAAGCTCTATCATGCCAATAAGGCTGTTTATAGTGATTTACGTTATGGCGTAAAAGTACCTCAGGGTCAGGGAAGGCCAGATAAAACTGTTTGGCTGATTGATTGGAATAACCCCTTAAAAAATGACTTTGCTATTGCCGAGGAAGTTTCAGTCACAGGCGAACACACCAAACGCCCGGACATTGTCCTGTATGTAAACGGTATCGCTCTGGGGGTGATTGAGCTGAAACGATCATCTGTTTCTGTGACAGAAGGCATTCGCCAGAATCTGGATAACCAGAAAAAAACCTTTATTCGTGATTTCTTTACCACCATGCAGTTGGTGATGGCGGGTAACGATAGCGAAGGTCTGCGTTACGGCACGGTTGAAACATCCGAAAAACATTATTATGGCTGGAAAGAAGAAAATCCTGCTTATAACCCCGATGTGGATGAGCGCAGTCAAAAACATCTATCCGTATTTGATAGTGAAAATGTCGATGAATTACTGGATTTCGATATTATCAATATGTGTTATAAAGAACGCTTTCTGGAAATGATTCATGACTTTATAGTCTTTGATGCCGGTGTGAAAAAGACCTGCCGCCAGAACCAATATTTTGGTGTAAAGGCAGCCCAGAAACGCTTACAAGATAACGACGGCGGCATTATCTGGCATACCCAAGGGTCGGGCAAAAGCCTGACCATGGTGTGGCTAGCCAAATGGATTCGTGAGCATGTGGAGAATGCACGTGTATTGGTGGTGACTGATCGAACTGAGCTGGATGATCAGATTGAAGGTGTATATCAAGGTGTGGATGAAGATATTTATCGCAGCAAGAGTGGTGCTGATCTTATAAGCAGCCTGAATGAGCCGGAACCGTGGTTGCTCTGTTCACTGGTGCATAAGTTTGGCAGGCGGGGTGACGAGAGCGATGAGAATGCAACGGATGCAGATACCGAGCAGTACCTGGCAGAATTAAAAAAGGATCTAGGCAAAGACTTTAGAGCCAAAGGTAATCTGTTTGTATTTGTTGATGAATGTCATCGGACTCAGTCGGGCACATTGCATGATGCAATGGCGGCAATTTTACCTGAAGCGACCTTTGTCGGTTTTACCGGCACACCGTTATTGAAAAAAGATAAACAGAAGAGCATCGACGTGTTCGGATCATTTATTCATACCTATAAGTTTGATGAGGCAGTAGCTGATGGCGTGGTATTGGATTTGCAATATGAAGCCAGAGATATTGATCAATACCTTACCTCACAAACGAAAGTTGATACATGGTTTGAAGCCAAAACCCGTGGTCTGTCTGATATGGCTAAGGTGCAGCTCAAACAAAAATGGGGCACGATGCAAAAGGTGCTCTCTAGCCAATCGAGATTAGAGCAGATCGTTAATGACATACTGCTGGATATGGATACCAGACCGCGCCTGATGGATGAGCGTGGCAATGCAATGCTGGTATGCAGTAGTATTTATCAGGCTTGCAAAGTGTATGAACTGTTTAGTCGAACTGAATTAAAGGGTAAGTGCGCTATTGTGACCAGTTATCTGCCGTCTCCTGCCGATATTAAAGGTGAAGAAACAGGTGAGGGATTTACCGAAAAGCTGCATCAGTATGAGATCTATCGAGAGATGCTGGCTGATTATTTTGAACTATCCAAAGACGATGGCATTAAAAAAGCGGAAGTGTTTGAATCCAGAGTGAAAAAACAATTTAAAGAAGAACCGGGGCAGATGCGTCTGTTGATCGTGGTGGATAAACTGCTTACCGGTTTTGATGCGCCTTCGGCGACTTATCTTTATATCGATAAGAAGATGCAGGATCACGGTCTGTTTCAGGCTATTTGCCGCGTTAACCGGCTCGATGGTGATGATAAAGAATATGGCTATATCGTCGACTACAAAGACCTGTTCCATAGCCTTGAAACATCTATCGGTGAATATACAGGTGGTGCATTTGATGCTTATGATGATGAAGATGTAAAAGAGTTATTAACCAACAGGTTGGAGAAAAGTAGAGAGAAACTGGAAGAGGCCATAGAGACAACCAAAGCGCTTTGTGAACCCGTCATGCAACCCAAAGAACTGATCCATTATATACGTTATTTTTGTGGCGATGTGGCCAAGCCGAATGATCTAAAAAAGAACGAAGCCAAGCGAGTCTCGCTGTATAAAAATGTCGCAGCTTTGGTGCGCGCTTATGCCAATATGGCCAATGAGATGCAGGCGGCTGGTTACAGCCCTAGCGAGGCGCAAACGGTTAAAGCTGAAGTGGAACATTTCAGCAAAATGCGACAAGAGATTAAACTTGCCTCGAAAGACGAAGTGGATATGAAGCTTTATGAACCAGCCATGCGCCGTTTATTGGATACCTACATTCGGGCTGAAGAGAGTGAAGCTGTGATCGATTTTGAAGAGTTGGGTTTGATTGAGTTGATTGTTGAAAAATCTAAACAAAATCCAATCGAGCCTTCGAACCGAAAAGTGCCCGAAGCCATGGCTGAAACCATCGAGAACAATATGCGTAAAGTGATTATTGATGGGCAGTCGATCAATCCGAAATATTATGAAAGGATGTCTGAACTGCTTGATTCGATCATCAAACAGCGCCGTGAAGAGGCCGTCAGTTATCAGGAATATTTGCAGCAGGTGAAAAAACTTGCAGAGAATATTACGCAGCCTGCAGGACCCACGGCTTACCCGGAGAGTATGAATAGCAGAGCAAAGCAGTCGCTATATGATAATCTTGATCAGAATGAACACCTGGTTACGCGCATAGATACAGCTATTCGTTATACAAAGAAGGCAGATTGGAAAACCAATCGTTTTAAACAGCGTGATGTTGAATATGCAGTAAGAGAAGAACTGGCCGATTATACGTTTGAGTTGAAGGACGTGATGGAACTGGTGAAAAACCAAACTGAATATGATTAATGATTTGCATAAAACAATGATTACAGTCAGTGGCATCGATGTGCAGGTGGTTCGAAAGGGCATTAAGAATTTTCACATGGCTGTTTACCCGCCCGATGGTCATGTGCGTGTGGCTGTGCCTGAACACATCAGTAATGATAATGTGCGTTTGGCAGTGGTTTCAAAGCTGAGTTGGATTAAAAAACAGCAGCAGGCTTTTAACGAACAACCGCGCCAGTCTGAAAGAGCATATATTTCAGGTGAATGTCACTACTTTTTAGGCAAACGCTATCGCCTTGAATTGGTCGAACAGATAGGCATCTCCAGAGTGGAACGATTCAAATCCGGCAAACTGAAAATGTTTATGAATCCGGGCACCTCAATCGAAAGCAAAAAGACGTTGTTAAATGACTGGTATCGAGCGGAGCTAAAGAAAATTATCCCAGAACTATTGCGCAAATGGGAGCCCATCATTGGTAAAGAAGCCGATGACTGGGGCATCAAAAAGATGAAAACCAAGTGGGGAAGCTGCAATATAGAAAAGCGGCGTATCTGGTTAAATTTGGAGCTGGCAAAAAAACCGCTGGAGTGCCTGGAATATATACTGGTGCATGAACTGGTTCACCTGCATGAACGCAATCACAATGAGCGATTTAAGGCGCTCCTTGATCAGTTCTTACCCAACTGGAAAACCAGTCAGAAAACCCTGAACAGGTCTCCTTTAGCGCATGAACAGTGGCACTATTAAATGAATGATATAGTGATTCAAGTTTAGATTTACCGTCATACCCCAGGGTAGCTTCTCTGCCGCAAGCGGCATTCACCTTCTGCCCGAGTTCTTTTATCGGGCATCCACATACGATTCAAATTAGAAAGACAATGGATTCCGCATCAAGTGCGGAATGACGATTTGGCTAATACAGTACCTCTATTCTAGAATCACTATCACTCAACATTCATTCAGCTCTTTGTTCTCCCTCAATAGCCCAGATTAGGCGCTAACCAGCGTTCGGCATCATCCATGCTCATGCCTTTGCGTTTGGCATAATCTTTCACCTGATCTTTGTTGATTTTGCCTACGGTGAAGTAGTGCGCTTCTGGATTAGCAAAGTAGAGGCCAGAAACCGCTGCTGTTGGCAACATGGCATAAGATTCAGTCAGCGTCATGCCGATATTGTTTTCCACATCAAGCAGTTGCCAGAGCGTACCTTTTTCCGTGTGCTCAGGGCAGGCCGGATAACCGGCAGCAGGTCGAATACCCTGATATTTCTCTTTGGTTAACTCTTCAGCTGAGAATGATTCATCAGCTGCGTATGCCCAGTGCGTGGTGCGAACCTTTTTGTGCAGCATTTCAGCTAGCGCTTCAGCTAAGCGATCCGCCAGTACCTTGATCATAATAGCTGTGTAATCGTCATGTTCAGCCTCATACGCTTTGGCTTTCTCTTCTGCACCGAAGATGCCGACAGCAAAACCGCCAATATGATCATTCTCTTTTGCTATGAAATCGGAGAGACAGAGGTTTGCACGTGCATCCTTTTTATCCTGTTGCTGACGTACAAAGTGGAAGCGGGCGGCTTCGTTGGAGCGTGTCTCGTCATTATAAACAATCACACTGTCATCTTCAGTAGATGTTGCAGGGAACAGACCAAAGGCTGCTTTTGCTTCAAACCAGTTTTCAGCAATGATTTTATCCAGCCATGTCTGTGCTTCGTCGAATAATTTTTTGGCTTCTTTGCCTTTGTGCGGATCGTTCAAAATACGTGGATAAGCACCATTGAGCTCCCATGCTGAGAAGAACGGGGTCCAGTCGATATAATCACGGATTTCAGAGATATTGATGTTCTTCAGTGCCTGCACACCTAGTGTCGCAGGCGCTGCCGCAACCGTCTCTGCATCAAGGGTTGTTGGATTAGCACGTGCATCCGCAAGTGAAAGCCAGTCAGTCTGCTTCTGGCGACCGAGATAACGTTCGCGTACCGCTTCATACTCTTTACGGGTTGCAGCGACAAACTCAGCACGATTCTTGTCAGAGATAAGGTTCTGAGCCACACCAACAGCGCGTGAGGCGTCCTTCACCCAGATGATAGGCTCATCGTATTCAGGTAGAATCTTAACAGCCGTATGCGCTTTGGAGGTGGTTGCACCACCAAGCATGATCGGTTTGGTAAAACCAAGGCGTGTCATCTCTTTGGCCAGATGCACCATCTCATCAAGTGAGGGGGTAATCAGACCGGATAGACCAATGATATCGACGTCATGTTTTTTAGCTTCTTCCAGGATAGTAGCAGCGGGCACCATCACACCCAGATCAATGACTTCAAAGTTATTACATTGCAATACAACACCAACAATGTTTTTACCGATATCGTGCACATCGCCTTTAACGGTAGCCATTAGTATTTTGCCATTGGAAGCACTTACTCCACCTTTGGCTGCTTCAATATAGGGCATTAGGTAGGCCACTGCTTTTTTCATCACGCGGGCTGACTTCACAACCTGTGGCAGGAACATTTTACCATCACCGAAGAGATCACCGACCACATTCATGCCATCCATCAACGGCCCTTCAATGACTTCAATCGGGGCATCAAAAGCCAGACGCGCTTCTTCGGTATCTGCTTCAACAAAAGTATCAATACCTTTGACCATGGCGTGTTCCAGACGTTTGGCTACGGGTAGTTTGCGCCATTTATCATCGGCCTTTTTAGCTTTGACTCCGTCACCACGGTAATTATCGGCGATTTCAAGCAGACGATCAGTCGCATCATCACGACGATTTTGCACCACATCTTCAACCGCTTCACGTAGCTCATCCGGCAGATCATCATAGACGGCCAACTGACCGGCATTCACGATGCCCATATCCATGCCCTGTTTAATGGCGTGGTAGAGGAATACAGAATGAATCGCTTCACGTACCGGGTTATTACCACGGAATGAGAAGGAGACATTGGATACACCACCGGAAATCATCGCATGTGGGAGGTTCTGTTTGATCCAGCCGGTCGCTTCAATGAAATCAACGGCGTAGTTGTTATGTTCTTCAATGCCTGTGGCGATGGCAAAAATATTCGGATCAAAAATAATATCTTCGGGTGGAAATCCGCACTGCTCGGTTAATACCTTATAAGAACGGGCACAGATTCCTGTTTTACGTTTGAATGTATCGGCCTGACCATCTTCATCAAAGGCCATGATGATTGCTGCAGCACCATAACGGCGAATCAGTTTGGCATGATGAATAAAAGCTTCTTCACCCTCTTTGAGTGAAATAGAGTTAACGATGCCCTTACCCTGAATACATTTAAGACCTGCTTCGATGATCTCCCATTTGGAGGAGTCGATCATGACAGGGACTTTGGAAATATCCGGTTCAGAAGCGATCAGGTTGAGGAAGGTGCGCATAGCGACAACACCATCAAGCATCGCTTCATCCATATTGATATCGATAATCTGGGCACCATTTTCAACCTGTTCGCGGCAGATATTCAGAGCGGTATCATAATCACCTTCCATCACCAGGCGTTTGAAACGTGCTGAACCGGTCACATTGGCGCGTTCACCAACATTTACAAACAGTGAATTGGAATCGATGTGTAATGGTTCAAGGCCTGACAAACGACATAACACAGGTTGCTCAGGGGCAGGGCGAGGCGCTATGCCCTCAACCGCTTCGGCCATAGCACGAATATGATCAGGACCGGTGCCACAACAGCCGCCGATGATGTTAAGAAAACCGGATTCAGCCCACTCTTTAATTTCAGCAGCCATCTCTTCAGGCGTTTCATCATAACCACCCATGGCGTTAGGCAGGCCAGCATTGGGGTGAGCGTTAATGGCGCAGGATGCGGTGTTGGAAAGCTCTTCAATATATTGGCGTAACTCACCGGCACCTAAGGCACAATTGAGGCCTATGGAGATCGGTTCGGCATGGGCCAATGAGTTGTAAAACGCAGTGGCTGTCTGGCCGGAGAGGGTGCGGCCGGAGGCATCGGTAATGGTGCCGGAAATCATAATTGGCAGTTCAACGCCTGCATCTTCAAAATACTGTTTTACTGCAAACACTGCCGCTTTGGCATTGAGTACATCAAAGACGGTTTCAATCAGAATAATATCAGCGCCGCCATCAACCAATCCACGAGTGGCTTCGATATAGGTCTCAACTAACTCATCAAAGGTGACATTACGAAAACCGGGATCGTTTACATCAGGTGAGATTGAGGCGGTGCGGGATGTGGGGCCAACTACACCAGCCACAAAGCGGGGTTTTTCAATTGTAGCTATAGCATCACAAGCTTCTCTGGCCAGCTTGGCACCAGCCGCATTCAACGCATAAACCAGCTTTTCCATGCCATAATCGGCCATGGATGCGGCATTGGCATTAAAGGTGTTGGTTTCGATGATATCGGAACCGGCTTCCAGATACTCTGTATGAATATCGCGAATAATATGTGGCTGCGTTAACGACAGCAGATCGTTATTACCCTTAAGCTCTGATGGCCAGTCGGCAAAACGCTCACCACGATAATCGGCCTCTTCCAGTTTATAAGCCTGGATCATCGTGCCCATCGCACCATCCAGGATCAGGATGCGCTGCTGCATATGTGTGGATAATACGTTGGATGAATTCATGTGCGGCAATATAACAGCAGATATAGATGGTATAAATGTTTTACCGTTAAACCTTTAAGCAGAGCCTATATGCAATGACTCAAGCATGTCTTAAAAGCGATGAATGAAACGGTGCTATCCTTGCGGGTAATAACGCTTGGGCACGGCTCATAGTGGATAATTTATTCGCTCACCTTTTTTCTCAGTGACTTTGTTTGGCTACGGCGGCTTTTGCTCTCAAGGCGTCGTTTGATCGAACCGTAGGATTTACGTGTGGGGTGGCGTCTTTTCGGCACAATCGTGGCACTTTTGATCAGCTCCTGAAGCCTGTTCAACGCATCTGTTCTATTCTGCTCCTGACTGCGGTACTGCTGGGCTTTGATGACGATCACGCCTTCACTGTTTATACGTCGGTCTCTGATCTGTAACAGGCGCTCTTTGTAGTAAGGAGGTAGCGATGATGCCTCAATATCAAAACGCAGATGAATAGCACTGGAGACTTTATTGACGTTTTGGCCACCAGCACCTTGAGCACGGATGGCGGATAGTTCAATTTCATCATCCTGAATGCTGATCGACTCTGAGATATTTAACATCAGTCTGTGCTGAACTCTCTGAGTGAATAACGGTTGCGAGCAGTAAGATCGACATGACGAAACAGCGACTTCTTAGCTGTATAAATATTGTCTGTTAACCATTGCTGCTCGGTCTCAATAACAGCTTCTGATACCGATATGCTCCAAACACCTTTTTTATTTTTCCCAAACTGATCTTTGTAAGAGTAATCGGCCATCCAGCGGTATCCACGTGCTTTCAGTTCATCTTTTTTATCAAAGGGAGCGGCGATTGCAAACAGGCGCTGGCTCTTCTCGCGTGCACGGCTAAGCAGGCTCGCCATAGCTAGTTTTCCGGAGCAGGGCAGGGCTTTTGTTAACAGATGAAGTGTAGCCTGGGCATCATTCACGGCTCGGTGACCATCGAAGAAATAGCCTAGTTTATAAGCTATATAATCCAGTTTCAGACTGGAGATATCCTCATCTTGCCAACCGATGTCATTAAATGTGCAGGCCCAGTTGGTCTCTGTGACCATCGGAAAGCGGCGTTCAATCATTTGACGATCAAAACTAGCATTGTGAGCAATAATCAGATCTGATTTTTTCAACCACTGTTCTATTTCTGCATCATCGAGTGTTTGGCCTGCGACCATCTCATCAGTAATGCCAGTGATCTGTTTGACGATATCGCTCAGAGCATTTCCCGGATCTTCAAAACCATCATAGGTGTGCAGTATGCGGTAAATAAGGCCGGAACCCGCATCGTATTCAAAGGCCACAAAACCAAGTTCGATGATTGTATCTGTCGCTGTATCTAGTCCAGTGGTTTCGGTGTCAATCACAATACCGATTCGCGTCGTATTAGGCTGACCCTGACAGTAGCGATCAGGAGCGTTGAGGCGCTCAATAACTCTGTATTGATCTGATTGTTCCAAATGCTGAATGGCATCAATGTCGTTCATATATTCTGTTTCCTCACAAGGTATCGAATCATGCACTTTTTCAACGGTTTCTTAAACCAGATCGGCTGATAGTGTGCGTGATGATTCAATCTGAATAAGGGGTTCTAATGGTAAAAGCGTTGTTGTTAAAGATATTTCGCGAAGGTGTGGGTGGACTGATGGCATTTGTCAGTTATTTAACCAGCCCGCGTAAAATCAAGCGTGATTCAGAAGCTCAGCTTGAAGTGAACAAACAGGCTGAATCGATGTCAATCTATCAGTATTTCGCCTGTCCGTTTTGCATCAAAACACGTCGTACAGTCCACCGTTTGAATATTCCGCTCGAATATCGTGATGCTCAAGTGCGTGGTGGTGAACATCGCAATACGTTGGAACAAGAGGGTGGGGCTATCAAAGTACCCTGCCTGCGTATCGATAACGCCGATGAAACAACATGGTTGTATGAGTCCAATGAGATTGTCGCTTATCTGAATCAACAGTTTGATCCTGCATGTAAACAGGCCTGATATGTATACAAAGGGGCTTGTAATGATTTGGGTGCTAACGGGGGCAAAATTGGATGCTGATTGGCCAGTTAGGTAATCTGGGTTAAGGTTGTTTTGTACCTTCCAACCACCATTGAATTCACAAGTTCTGGGGGACACAATAAAGTTCTGAAGTTCTGGGAAGTTCTGGGGACGCGAAGTTCTGGGGACGCGAAGTTCTGGGGACGCGAAGTTC
>CAYZJL010000035.1:0-15251 GCA_964478615.1 uncultured Zetaproteobacteria bacterium | reverse complement strand
GCAGGCCAATGAAAATAGCCAGCAATAGGCCCAGTTTTTTATCATGCGCAAAGACCGCTCCCAAAGCAATTGCCTCTGGAATAAAGTCCATCAACATAGCCATCAATTGCGCAACAGGTTTTCCGCTACGGCTAACATACCGATCAATCCAAAAGAAAACCAAAGCGCCCAATAGAAAAAACATAGCCAGATAAGGAGTAGGAAGTAATTCCATACCTTGTGGCGTAAGAACGAAAGCAACAGCTGCTATTAAAACACCACCGCCAAATGCAATAATGGCATGGAGAATCCTCTCTTTCATTAGGCTGTCTTGAAAATGATCCAGCCGCGACAAGAGGCCACCAATAAAAATAGTTATACCTGATGCCAATGCATACAGGCCAACCGTTGCTAAATGTTCCACTGCTGTTACTCCCTTGCGCATGGATCAAAGAGTTTCAAACTATCATGTTTGCAATCAAAGCTTGAATGTTCATTATTGAAAAAGAGGTTATAGTTTCGCTTTGCGCAATCACAGTGTGATATGCAGAAGTGACAGCCGCCCGCTTGTTATTCGAGCGTATAACCGATTTCCAGCAACGCTTTAACTGCTTCTGGTGGTTGAAAGTCTGCACGCACACTTAGCATTAATTTACCTGTTTTAAAGCTGGCTCTGGCATCATAAACACTTTCCAGTTTCAATAGTTGTTTGCGTACTGTTGCTTCGCAACCAGTACATTTTAAATCTGTAATTTCCATGAATATATCTCTAATCACCTGACCTCCACAAACACATTAACGTATACGAATCCCTGTTCAGAATCCTCTCAATTCAACAGCACGCAATACGCGCTGCACAGCAAGCTCATAAGCTGCCGTACGAAGATCCACATGAGCCGTTTTAGCCAGTTGATGCACATCGGCATAAGCATGTGACAATTGAGCATTCATGCGTTCAACGGCGATCTCTTTTTTCCAGGAAAAACGCTGATTGTTTTGCACCCATTCAAAATATGAGGCGATGACACCACCGGCATTGGCGAGAATATCGGGGATAATCACAACGCCTCTGGATTGAAGCTTATCGCTTGCCATATGTGTTACCGGCATATTGGCTGCCTCGACAATAAGTTTCGCCTGAATAGTGGCCTCGGTAGCACAATTTATGGTGCCTTCAAGAGCCGCAGGAATGAGTACATCACAGTCCAATTTTAACAATTTCTTATTCGACACCTCTTCTGCTCCAACAAAGCCGCTCAGACGACCTGTTTGGCGAACATGCTCAATCACTGCTGTAATCTCAAGGCCTTCCGGGTGGTACAGACCACCATACATATCTGAAACTGCGATGATACGGGCTCCCATGGCTTGAAGACGCAGTGCTGCGAAGGAGCCAACATTGCCAAAGCCCTGGATTGCCACCCTCGCTCCCTGTAATGGAATAGCGATCTGTTCAAGAGCCAGTGATGTTATATGAGCTACACCAAAACCTGTTGCTTCCAAACGCCCTTCTAATCCGCCAAGCTCAATCGGCTTACCTGTGACAATACCCGGCGTGTAACCATTGGATTTGCTGTATTCATCAAAAATCCATGCCATGATTTGAGGACTGGTATTAACATCCGGGGCTGGAATATCTTCATCCACACCAAATATAGGGGCCATTTTCTGGGTAAACCTGCGTGTCAGGATTTCCAGTTCCTGAACTGACAAAGTCGACGGATCAACTGAAATGCCTCCCTTGGAGCCTCCAAAAGGAATATCGACAAGCGCTGTTTTCCAGGTCATCAACTGAGCCAATGCTCTTACTTCTTCGAGCCTAACATCCGGATGAAAACGCAAACCACCCTTGAACGGACCACGGGCATGATTATGTTGCACCCGATAACCGGTAAACGTGTGCAACGTTTCCTTTTCGCCATCATGAACATTCAGAGGTATTTGCACAGAGACTTCCCTGAATGACTGCAACAACAACTGCTTTTGAGCCTCTGTGAGATTCATACGTTCAAAGGCATTGGCTAAAAACACGGTTTGGTTATCGTGACAGCAGCAACCTTCTTCTTCTTTTGCATCCATAATCATCTCTCCATTCAACTGTTTATCCCCAACAAACAGGCAGGTTTCATGCCAGAGTAATTATCATCACAATACTGCTGATACTAGCCCGGCCATGTTCAAAACAGGGAATCCTGAGTCGCTATTTTCTCGAAGCTGGGAATCAACGTTCCTTTTGTCTCAAGTGCATACAGAGCAAACAATTGTTGCCTCATGACCATACATTCAGGTCAAAATTGACCATCACAGCCCTGAGAATATCGCTGCGGCTAATCATACCAACCAACTGACCCTTGTCCGTGATCGGCACCGCTCCGATACGCTGCTCAACAAAAAGTCTGGCAAGGTGGCGGGCATCTGTATCCACAGATGCACTGAGCACATTTCCTTTCATAATCATCTCAACCGATATTTCCTGTTTATCCTTGCTACAGTACACACACACCGAGCCGGATCCACACATACAACTCACAATATCTCTATCTGAGATCATACCAACAAGTTGATGTTCAGCTGATAGCACTGGAATATGCCGAAAGCCACCCACCTCCAAGGTATTCAATGCCTCCGATACCGTGGCTGACGACAGTAGATAAACAACGGGAGCCGTCATAATGTGCTTAGCTTTCAGAGAGGGGGTTTTTTCACCAAGAGATTCTGCATTTTGATACTTCTGCACCCCTTCTCCAGAGTGATGATCAAGTGTAGAAGATAATGAGAATTGCGTTCCCTTTTTGGACTTGATTGCTTGCTGAGCAGCAATCGCAGCTGTCTTTGTTACCGCTGGGCGCACAAACAATTGCTCCAGAGGAATCATATTGGTGACACCTGGACCATAGACTGTAAACATTCTGATACCTCGCTAATCAAACCATTGGCATGCTCTTGAACCCAACGATATCCCTGCTCATCAACCGACTTGCATCGTTTGCTCAGAACCTGTTTATCTCGATCTGTTTCCCCATTGCTATATTCTCCTACAACTTTGCGTTGCGCAATCTGAGTGCATTGATAATGACCGATACCGAACTGAAGCTCATCGCTGCTGCCGCAATCACCGGCGACAATAACAAGCCAAATATAGGATAAAGCGCTCCAGCAGCAATCGGTACGCCGGCGGAATTGTAGATAAATGCAAAAAATAGATTCTGACGGATATTCTTCATCGTTGCGCGTGACAGGCGGCGGGCCCGCACAATACCGGTTAAATCACCTTTGATCAGCGTTACACCGGCAGACTCCATCGCCACATCAGTGCCGGTGCCCATGGCAATGCCGACATGTGCCTGCGCCAAGGCGGGGGCATCATTGATACCATCGCCTGCCATTGCCACAGTTTTACCTTCGGCTTGCAGGGCTTTAATCACCGCCGCTTTTTGATCCGGTAACACATCGGCTTCAAAGCGTTCAATGCCAAGCTTGGCGGCAACCGCTGCTGCCGTATTGTGATTATCACCGGTTAACATCACCACCTCAATGCCTTCATCACGCAGTTCTTTGATGGCATCAGGCGTTGAAGCCTTGATCGGATCGGATACACCTATCAAACCAATCAGCAGGCCGTCTGCAGCAAGATACATCACCGTTTCACCAGCCCGTTGATGCGTTTCAACATCAACTGCAACAGCTTGAATATCAATCTTATAGTCCTGCATTAATGTGGCGTTGCCTAACAAAACAGCACGCGATCGAACCTGCGCCTGCACGCCTTTACCGGTAACTGCAGTAAATTCGCCAACGGCCTCCAATTGCAATTGACGTTGTTCAGCACCGGCAATAATCGCTGCCGCCAGCGGATGTTCACTGGCACGCTCCATACTTGCAGCCAGCATCAACACCTCATCCTCACTATCGTTATGAGTGGTGAGTACCGTACTTAACTTCGGTTTCCCTTCCGTCAGTGTCCCTGTTTTATCGACCACCACAGTGTTGACCTTCTCCATGACTTCCAGCACTTCGGCGTTTTTGATCAGCACACCGGCAGTCGCACCGCGACCCGTACCCACCATAATTGAAATCGGTGTCGCCAAACCCAGAGCGCAGGGGCAGGCGATGATGAGCACCGCAACCGCATTGATAATGGCGTGTGCCAAACGCGGTTCAGGACCAATAAAGAACCATGCTCCAAAAGCGAATGCAGCTATCACGATTACCACCGGCACAAAATAACCCGCCACCGTATCTGCCATTTTTTGAATCGGTGCGCGTGAGCGCTGGGCATCCGCCACCATATTCACAATTTGAGATAACAAGGTGTCTGCACCAACTTTTTTTGCCTGCATCAACAAGGAGCCATTGGCATTGACTGTTGCACCAATCAAAGTCTCACCAACGAATTTTTCAACAGCTACAGGCTCACCGGTCACCATCGATTCATCCACCAGGCTTTCGCCCTCGGTTACCACACCATCGACGGGTACTTTTTCACCAGGTCGGATACGCAAAATATCGTCTACTTGTACATCTTCCATTGGCACATCGATTTCCGTGCCATCGACTTTGACCAAACGCGCTGTTTTGGGAGCCATACCGAGTAATAGTTTAATCGCTTCATTGGTGCGCGAGCGTGCCCGCAGTTCAAGCACTTGCCCCAACAACACCAAAGCAGTAATTACCGCTGCAGCCTCAAAATAGACATCAACGAGTTGTTCTCCATTGGCACCCTCCATCTGCATCAGCGGTGGAAACAGGCCGGGCAATAGCAGTGCAACCACACTGTAAATCCACGCCACGCCAACCCCCAGGCCAACCAGAGTAAACATATTCAAATTCCATGTTTTGACAGATAGAGCGAAACGTTCAAAAAATGGCCAGCCCCCCCACAATACAACGGGGGTCGCCAGCGTGAATTCAATCCATTGCACCAAGCCCATATTTAAAACTGAGGGTAACCACGACGGTGCCAAATCAGCGACCATCGCCAATATAAAGACCGGAATGGATAGGAACGCGCTAACCTTGAAACGACGTGTCATATCATCCAGTTCGGTATGATCTTCTTCAACCGTGACTGTGCGCGATTCCAGCGCCATACCACACTTGGGACACAAACCCGGTTCATCACTGATCACTTCAGGATGCATGGGACACACATATTCAGTTTTTTCGTTCAGAGTGGACATAGCCATCGGCTCCAGCGCCATACCACAGATCTGACATGTACCCGGCCCTTGCTGTTCTTGCCCGGGGCACATCGGACAAAAGTAAGTAGCATCGGGATTACCGGCTACGCTTGTTTTGGCTGCATGGTGATGACTATGCTCATTGTGGCCATGATCTTTGCAGCATGATTTTCCTTTTACGGTAAAGGTGTCCGGGCTGGCTGAAAACTTCTCTTTACACTTTTCACTGCAAAATCGGTAGCTAAGATCATCATATTTGATGCGGTGCAGGGATTCAGGTTTAACATGCATACCGCAAACCGGATCGATAGTAAATTGATCCGGCTTTGCGACGAATTCATCACGGCAGTGAGCACTGCAGAAGTGCCATTGATGATGATCATACTCAGTGCTGTGCGGCGAATCTGCTTTGACTTCCATTCCACATACCGGATCAATATGCATTGTATTTCTCCTTACTTCTAGCATTTCAATATACTGTGCTCAACAGTCATTGCCTGAGCGATGATAGAATGGCCACACACGATACCGGAGACCACTCTAGCCTAACGTTCACTCTCCGGCCGGATGATGCATGCCCCCCATGCTCTTGCGATGCTGACTGTCCGACATGGTTGAACCTTTCTTTTCAGCCTTTCCACTCGCTTCCGTATCACTGCCTTGATCAGGGTGTTGCATGCTGCCGCCCATCATCTTGCGATGCTGGCTATCAGACATACTTGCAGGGGCCTTCTTGGTTCCATCGTCGGTCTGCTCCGGATGATGCATGCCGCTCATGCTTTTGCGATGCTGGGCATCAGACATGGAGCCGTGCTCACCACTGTAAGCTGCCGGCACCATCAGGAATAGCCCTGCTAGCAGGGTAATTATACGTATTTTCATCATATCCAATCTCCTTATTTTATTCGTGCTCAAAACATATACATCGTCCCTGGCGAGCACCTGTTCCAGGATACAACCCACGCTCACACCTTTTTGCAGTCCATCGATGCAAACACTGGCCTGACAATGTACGCAGTAGAGCCCCTTAGATCGGTTTCCCTCCTTGTAGCCTGTTTTTATTTTTCCCAAAGGGTGATATTCGCGCAAACACCTCATCACCTGAACGTAAGTGCAGCAAGGCCATCGATACATGACCTGCCAAATACAATAGAAGTAAGACAGCTATAGCTGCGTGAATTTCCATCCACAGCTCTGCCGTCTCCACAACAAGATTACCGGGCCCAGCCCATAGGCTCCAAATAATAGAGCCACTCACTGCCATCGCGGTCATGGTTAACAAACCAAGCATTTCAACAACCAGAGACAACGCATTGCCCGGATCAGGCAATGGCTTTTTGCCAAACAACATTAAAGGCAGGCACTTCAAAATATCAGCTGCTTCAGACCAGTACCGCATAGAAAACAGAACACTAATCTGACGTTTGCGGGGGCTACCTCTAGGCATGATCGCCCATATCAGATTGACCAACACAATCCATGCAACCAGCACACCGCCAGTTCGATGTGCTGCCATCAACCATTGCTCTAAACGCTCTTCTTTGTGCATTGGCTGCTGCACTCCGGTAGTGACAGGCTCGGCATGCGCAGTTGCTGCAATAGACATCTTGTGCCCATGCCCCAAACTATCCACAGAAGCATGTGCAGAATGATGAACTTCAACTGTTTCCGTATGAGCCACTGCAGTGCCGTCATGTCCGCCATCCGCATGCTCCGGATGGGCCATGAATACAGCACAGATCAATTGAAATAGCACCCCGAGCACCAAACCTGCATGCAACCAACGTGTCACGGGGTGATACCCCTGCACAGGAGAACTATTTTTGACTGAATGAACTGTTACCATACTTCCTCGCAATCGATATCTCGCAGATTATCGTGAACTTCAACAAATTCGAAAAAGTGGTGCATTGGAGAAGTTTCTCGAATACGCTCTGTGTGATACGAATCCAGTCCGGAAATGCGTGCCAGGCGATAGCTGTAAGCCGCGATTCTGCTGGTATGCATAGCTGTTTCATTATCTTTGAACTCAGCAGCTCTTGATAAACACTCCAAGGTCTCTTTACGAACAAGCTCCAGTTCCCTTGATCGTTCATGCACAAGCTCAGCTTGCATACTAAGATAGGTCTCTGGAGATTGTTCAAAAACTTCCAGACAATCAGGAGTACAAAAAAAATACGTGCGGCCATGATATATGGCATTTGGAGGCCCCTCTGTTGAAGTATCCATTCCACACACAGGGCAAACCTGAGCATGTTTTTCTAATCTCTGTTTAGCCAGATCCTTTGCTACCATTGGCTTCTACCTCCTATGGTTTATGCCTCGCTACTCCCCATGCATCAATTATGAATGTTTCCATAACATTCTTTTTACGATATTGAATCGGGCAATGGCCACTTCCAATTCAGCCATGAATTTGTTCAGATGTTCCGGAGGTGAAGCGCTTAACTGCTCACGCGCTTGCTGAACAGCCTGCTCAGCCCGTTGTTTATCAATGTCTTCTGAACGCTCAATGCTATCTGCGAGGATCGTCACAGCATCTGCCTGCACCTCCAGAAAGCCTCTAGGAACAAACATTTCATCACGCTTCAATGCCGGACAATGGCATCCAGGGAGGCAGTCGATACGTAGAATACCCGGTCTCAAAATCGCTAGCAGAGGCGCATGGTTTGCAAATATTTTCAGCTCACCTTCAAGCGTAGTTGCGACGAGAGAACAGGCCTTGCTGCGGTATATCTCCTTTTCCGGTGTCGATATATAGATCATCATATTACTGTCACCTCAATCATTGCATTGAAGGTTGTGGGGCATCTCTTAATCCTTTGGTCTATCGAAAAGAAACTCTGCGGTTATTTCGTACTTGCGTGCTGGAGTCAGCACCTTAAAGCGCAGCCGGTATTTACCTGGCTCGGAGATGATAAAATAATTACCATAGCTGGCAGCATCCATAATAAACATCGGCTCAAGTGTTTTATATTGCTTCATCATACCACTGATCGCATTGACGCTTGCCTCTACCTTGGCATCAGCAATGCGCTTACCAGTAGGGGCATCAAAGAGAGAGACAATAATGTGATAGCGGGTTTCGTGCTTTTTAACCCCGGCCTGCATGCCTGAATACCCTTGTGTGATCTCGGCGGGGATAACCGCAAAATAGACATCCACGTCATTTATAACCTGGTGATTTGCCGAACTGGCAGCTGCCGCAACAGAAAATGAGCCTAAGAAAGCGGTGAAAAATAATAAAACGATTGATCGTTTAGTAAATAGATGATTATTCATCATAAACTCCTTCTGCGCCCGTTGATCGTCAGTATAGAGGCTAGGTGTTACACACAGGTCAAGTATTAATCGCCTCAATCAATTGACAGATTGATTCGCCATCCGGCATTCCATCTGGAATCTCGCTCCATTCACGCTGAGCCTGTTCCATGCGTTGTTGCAGAGCAATCATCATTTCGATCTGTTGGCGATTTTCAGTGATCCGGCGTTGCAAAATTTTGCGCACCCTTGGACATGGTGAACAGGAGTCGTCGGCATCGGCAAGCACCTGTTGAATTTCAGACAAAGTAAAGCCAATCTGTTTGGCTCGGGCGATAAAGCGCAATCGATGCTTGTCGGCACTTGAAAACTGACGATAACCATTGCTTGAATCACGACTGGGACGCAGCAAACCGATACGGGTATAATAGCGCACGGCATCCGATGTCATGTTGAAAAGTTTAGCCAGTTCCTTGACCGTCATAAGCAATTTTTATCCCATAACAGCTCGAACACGATAGAAAGCAGGCCAAGGGGCGTGTTATGCTGAAAGTCCATCGCTCTACTTTAGCCCTTGGCAGGTGACTTGTTGCAACAGGCGGTATCGGAGGCTGCCAAATTATCCAGTTCGGTTTCCTCTGTGTAATGGATCCAGCCGCGCTTGAGGCGTTCACCCCAGCCTTCCCCCAATAATGCACCTGCTTTCACCATCGCCGCTTCAATTTGTCCTGCGTTCACTTCAATCAGATTATAATCAATGGTAATTTTGTTACCCTCAACAGTGATATTATGCACGCTCATCAGCTGATTCAAAGCCATCATAACACCATCGCGTTGCAGGCCTGTCACGATGTGATCCAGCATGAAGGTTCGACGTTTGATAACGCCCCTACCTCTTTGCTTTGGCGCGTTATTGCCAATATAGAGTTTTGGCCGAACAAGAAAGTTCTCCCGGCACTGCTGCATGCAAAAATGATAAACAATACCTGAATGATCAGCATAAATACTGGAGTCTTCAGCATCCATCCCACAAACAGGGCACTGATGCCTATTCACTGCTGATATGCCCGTTCAGGATAATATACCCCGGTTGAATACGTTTTCCCGGCCTGCTCAAAAGATACGGTAATCCAATACTGACCTTTTTCATGATCAAGATTGTACAATGACATATACCAGTCACCCATTTGCATCATGCTACTGTCTTTTTCCACCATACCATTCGGGTGTTTTACGTTGGCTGACAATAGCAAACCACTAATGGGTTTATTCTCTTTTTCAACACTTACCATCAGATGGTAGTTGCTATGACTATACCCTTCACCTTCTGGCGCGGGCATAATATGAAAGATAAACACATAACCATCTCGAATCCCTTTTCGCGCTACAAAGAAATTGTTTTTATGATCCATATTCTTGTTCGATGACTGAGCCGCAGGTTTAGCCTTTTGCCACTCGACAGGGTCACCACTACCTGGCAGAAGTGAACATGCCGTGGAGACCATCAACAGCCCTGTTAAAACAATATATTTCATGACTCTAACTCCTGTTAATATTTTTTCGCCATAGCTCGCCGTGATTTAGTGCGCGTCCCTGCTGACTGGGAGTCTCTATCAAAGCATGCCTTCACCAGCGGAACCCGATGCTGCAGAGATAGAGTCTCTAATAGCAGGATCACCAACACGGCTGATATGGATGCCAGCAACAGGCCTACAGCAGGACCAAACAGCCACATCACGCTGGCTTCGGCTGCTTCAGGGCCCAGTTCAACGGTACGAAAGCCCATCATAATCCAAGCTGGCGGATAGGCCAATCCTGCCACACCAAATGTCCAACCCAACACTTTTTTCCAACAGGGTTTTAACGACGTAAAAGCGGTGACCAACAATAATACGGCAACCATTACACCAATGCCCATAAAGTGGATATGGCCGCGCAACAAGCGTTGCATGGCATCTGTTGCCAACGAACCTGAATGACTGTGTTGCTCTCCTGCGGCGTGCCCTGCTGCCATATTATCATGATGATTGTCAGGCGTACTTTCAGCATGCTCATGATGATTCTTTGTAGATGCCATGGCGTGTACATGACCCTCATCAACAGGCCCGTCCATACTCATCATATCCATTTGCATATCTTGCATGCTCTGGTCAACCACTCCATGCTGATGAGGTGACTGCTGCAGCCTCTGCTGCTGAGACTCAAAACCACCGTGCAACTGTTCATGATGCGTAGCGATATAAGCAGCCCAAAGTGCGCCACATAGCAAAGCTAACACAGCCATAAGCAAGCCATGCCGTACATCTCCAATCGATTCTTGCACATTGATCATCATATAAACATTCCTTTTATTTGCGTTTAGTTATCCGGATTTTTTTATCTATTTTTTACGTAAAGCCACTACTATGCCCACCAGCACAAGCCAAAACACCACACCTAAAATATACATTGTGATATCCGAATTGGCCTCGTTCATCATTACTCTTTCCCATCCATATCACGCTGTGTAGAGCAGGCATTTTTATACGTAACTATACAAAGAAGGAGGGAGGCAATGAGAATAATTACATAAAGCATAAACACATCCTCATTTTGATAATTGATTGTACTGTCTATCCATTCACCTATTGAAAAGTATTCTGTGCTAGCCATAAAAACTCCTTGAATAAAAAAGGGAGCTCTCAATGAGCTCCCTCTTAAGTGCGTTAATTACAGTGCCAAATCAAGCCCTGCAATCGCAGTCGTGAAGCTTTGTTGTCTGGCCACTGTCTGACCAGGCGTCGCCCCCATAGAGACAACAGCATTGCGTGTACGTGTAACAGTCACAAAACCCTGCACATTTTGAGCAACTTGGTACAAGGCATAGCCTGTCAGGTTTGTCGTTCTCGATGGCGTCACCAGCGCATTGCTTTTCATCTGCAGCTGCGTTTGACTCATATCAACTTTAGCCCCAAACAGCATACTATCAGTAGCCTTCCATTCAGCGACAATCGTTGCTGCTTTCACATTCAGGTTTTCCTGTGTCACCGGATTTTTGTTTTTACCGAATGTAAATGCACCAAAGAGTTGCAACGGCTCGCCATAGTTGATCGCAAAATCTACTCCATAGCGCATGACTTTACTAAACTGCATGGCCGAGGCTATTTCTCCACCGGGAGCTCCCATTGCCATCAGCATAGTGGCTTCACCACCAAGAATATCACTGACCCAGTTTTTGGCAGAATAGCCATAGACACCGATAATATGATTATCCATGATCTCCTGAGCTACACGGCCATAAATACCGTAAGACTGTTTACCAACAAGAGCCGGGTTCACTACGTCTGCCCCCAATGCCGTGTTGCCGATCACTGTGTCTCCGACTTTACCGTTGGTCATGAGTGAAAGGTTATAATAGGTACCAACACCCGAATCGCCATTGGTGGTTCCGTGGATACTGATACCATCACCCATCATCAGCATGGTAGCACCCGCCATCTGGGCTGAATCAACGGTACCAAACCCCAGTGGTCGCCTGGACATCATGGTCATGCCGTAACCAACCTGATTTTGAACACGGCCAACACGTATTTTCAGCAGATCACTCACATAATAACCAACCTCCAGCATACCAATACCGTTCAGGTTAGCGTCCATCCACCAGAACAGATTATCGTACGAACCGGATGAGATCAGTCCAAACTCACCAAAACCGATTTTATTATTCGATTCCCAGCTTCCTGCGGCATTATTATTTACCAATGCACCATCAAGCATACCCATACGATGACCCGGCATCACAGGTGTACCCACTGTATCGGTTACCGGTCCTGCACCGGAATACAATACCTGAGTCCGAACGGTAAACGGGAAGTTGCTGGCAAATACTGCGGCCGGCGATGCATCACCTGAATCAACATTCTTGCCTTGTTCGCTTTGCATATCGAAATCATCTTTACCCTCTGCAAAACGGAAACCACGCTCACGAAATGCAACCCCCATCTTCGTCAATTTGGGAAACATGGTGTGGCAAGAATTACAGGACATGCCGTATTTTCTCGCAAAGACCGGAATAGCCTCAGACTCAGTAGGAATAAGCGCAATGCTTGTTACCATGACCAGCGCCAAAGCACTGATCGTAAATAGTATTTTTTTCATCAGGGGGAACCCTCCATATAGTTTTAAAAAAACGGTGTGTTAACACAACACATCTATAGAAAGCTCCAGGCCAAACATGGATGTTTGAAAAAAGTCATGCACATGGCATGAAAACATCTTTACTTACAATATGTTAAGAAATTATTATTCAAGCAACAGTAAGTTACTCTTTCCCAATATCGGGAATAGGCATGCCGCAGCTCTCCCGCTTCATAGAATTTGGAAACAGATCCACTATTCCGAAATCTCCTCTTCTCCCCCGCTGTGGTGGTTCTGATGCATCATGCCTGGCTCATCTTCTCCATGCATTAGCGGCATCATCAGCATACAACCACTACCAAGCAGCAAAACAAGCAGCAGCAATAATCTTATCATGTTCATTATTTCTCCATTCATACACTTTTTTATTGATCATGGAGCGCATCCAAAACGAGAGTGTTTACTTTCACAAATTCAATCGCTCTCAAGTTTGCGATAGAGTGTAGAAAGCCCTATGCCTAACTGATCAGCAGCTTTTTGCTTGTCACTTGAGCATTCAATGATAGTTCGTTCAATAAAAGACTTTTCAAAACGGCCCATGGCATCTGCCAGTGTTGTGCTGATTTGCTCATCACCTTCATCCCCATCCATAATCAACATTCTCTCCAGGTGATTTCGCAGTTGCCTGACATTACCTGGCCATGACTGCGACTGCAGCTCTTCCACTGTTTGTAATGGCAGTCGCTGATTTGCACATCCCATCTCTTCTGCCAGGCCAGCGTAGATACGTTCCGCCAATATCAGAATGTCTTCGGCCCGGTGACGCAGAGGAGGAATTTCAATGGTCAGGACAGAAAGTCGATAATAGAGATCTTCACGAAACACTTTTTCAGCAATTTGTGACTCCAGGTCAACGTTGGTTGCAGCAATAACCCTCCCCTTAAAACGCTGGCTTTTCATACCTCCAATAGGACGAAACGAACCGTCATCCAGCAAATGCAGAAGCTTGGCCTGAAGTGCTGGTGGCATTTCACCGATTTCATCAAGAAAAAGTGTACCTTCACCAACCTCTTCCAGCAGCCCCTGCTTATTTCTGTCGGCTCCGGTAAAAGAGCCTTTGCGATAACCAAACAACTCCGATTCAAGCAAATTCTCAGGAATCGATGCACAGTTAATTGAGATCAGCGGATACTCTTTCCGGGAACTGCTCGCATGCACCAGCTTTGCCAGCAGCCCCTTGCCTGTTCCGGTTTCACCTGTAATCAGCAGAGGCACATGAGTCTGAGCTGCCTTTTCAGCAATATATCGAACATGCTGCATCGGCGAGGAGTCCCCCAGTACAGAAAGCGCACTTTCGACAATCTTCCTTTCCACCTTGCGCTTTACCTGTCCCCTGAGGTTCTGCATCTCCCTGATTCTGTGCAGGCGGGCAAACAACTCGTCAAAACGAATCGGTTTGGAAATATAATCATCTGCCCCTTCTGTAATGGCTTGTATCGCCAACTCTCGATTCCCGAAGGCGGTCATAAACAATACTGCGCATGCACTGTTCTGACTTTTGCAATAATGTAATATCCGAAACCCATCGCCATCCGGCAGGTTAATATCGCTTAGCACCACTGAAGGAGATTCCTGATCGATTATGCTAATGCCTTCTTCAACACTGCCTGCCTCAAGCACTGTATAAGCTTCATCTGTCAGCATCTCAGCGATACTTCTGCGAATATAAAATTCGTCTTCAACGACCAATATCTGCATGTTTACCCTCACTCATGACCGGAACAGTTAAACGGAATCGGCATCCACTGGCATTACTTGCCATCAACTCCAGATTACCATGCATTTTCCGCATCAAATCCCGACTGATGGAAAGTCCTAACCCAGTACCTTCCCCTTTTGGCTTGGTACTGAACAACGGGGAAAAAATATCTTCCTGGATCGATTCAGGAACACCTTCACCCTGATCGATAACATCCACAACAATATAGCTTTCAAATCTGTCCAGCGTGATCGTTATCTTTCCATTTGCTTTACAAGCATCCATACCGTTAAGCAATAAGTTCACTACAACTTGCCTCAACATATCAACATTGCCCCAGGCTAGAGGTATATCTTCTAAATCTGCTTGAATAATCTGGATATGACTGGCGCTTGAAGAGAGACGGACAAGTTGAATGGCGCTACGGATGACAGCATCGACATGCACAACTTCCTCGTTATCTGATGAGCGGCGCCCAAAATCCAAAATATTTGTAATGATCTCTTCAGTGCGTCGTAGCTCATGCATCGCATCATTGAGTGAATGCGCTACCAAACCGTATTCAGATCTGGTTAATTTGTGTCGGGCGAGATCAAGCAAGGCCGAAATGGCCGTCAAAGGATTTCCAACCTCATGCGCAATGTTTGCCGTCATGAGTCCAAGCGCATGCATTTTCTCCTGGTGTGCTTCCACACTTTTAGCCTGTTCCAACTCATCACTTCGATGCATCAATGCCTGCCCCATCGCATTCAAGGCACGGGATAGCTCACCTAGTTCGTTATCTCCAAGATCAGGGCTGAGAGGTGCAAAATCCCCCTGGCCAATTCTTGCTACTTCCCGGCGCAATATAATCAATGGATAAATCATGCGTGCATATATATCAACACCCATACCAAGCAAAAACGACAACAGAAATATCATTCATAGCACTCTATTATACACATCTCCGCGCCCAC